>JAWWPM010000097.1:0-2658 GCA_033854915.1 Nocardioidaceae bacterium | reverse complement strand
CCCTTCACGATCGGCAGCAGCAGGTCGTTGACCGCCATCGCCAGGTCGTCCTTCTCGCCGTTGTGCTCTGCGATCGTCACCCGGTCCTGCCAGGAGGCGGTGTAGAGCACCAGCGAGCGCATCGCCTCGGAGAACGACTTCTGCGTCATCAGCGAACGGCGGACATCGGGGTGGTGGGTGATCGTCACCCGCGGCGCGGTCTTGTCGGCGGCCGGGGTCAGGTCCGCCCCCTGCACGCGCTCCTTGGCGAAGTCGAGGGCGTTGAGGTAGCCGGTGGACAGGGTTGCGATCGCCTTGGTGCCCACCATCATCCGGGCGTTCTCGATGACCTGGAACATCTGCGCGATGCCGTCGTGCACCTCGCCGAGCAGCCAGCCGCGGGCCGGCTCGCCACCGCCCACGCCCGGGTCGCCGAAGGTGAGCTCGCAGGTGTTGGACACCTTGATGCCCATCTTGTGCTCGACACCGGTGACGTAGACGCCGTTGCGCTCGCCGTTCGGCTCCCCGGTCTCGGGGTCGAAGTGGAACTTGGGCACGATGAACATGCTCAGACCCTTGGTGCCGGGTCCGCCGACACCCTCGACGCCGACCGGACGGGCCAGCACGAGGTGGATGATGTTGTCGGAGAGGTCGCCCTCGGCCGAGGTGATGAAGCGCTTGACGCCCTCGATGTTCCAGGTGCCGTCGTCGTTGGCCGTGGCCTTGGTGCGCCCGGCGCCGACGTCGGAACCGGCGTCCGGCTCGGTCAGCACCATGGTGGTCAGCCAGCCTTTGTCCACGATGTGCTGGGCGATCTGCTTGTCCCGCTCGTTGCCGTTGCGGTGGACGACCCCGGCGAACATCGGCCCGGCGCCGTACATCCAGATCGCCGGGTTGGCGCCGAGCACCATCTCGCCGAGCGCCCAGTTGAAGCTGGAGGGAGCCGGGGTGCCCCCGAGGGCGGCGAGGGTGCCGAGGCGCCAGTACTCGGAGTCCATCCAGGCCTGGTAGCTCTTCTTGAAGGCGGCCGGGACGGGGGCCTCGTGGGTCTCGGGGTCGAAGACGGGCGGCGTGCGGTCGGACTCGGAGAACGACTCCGCGAGGTCGTCGCGGGCCAGCCGGTCGACCTCGGCCAGGATCTCGCGGGCGGTCTCCGCGTCGACCTCGGCGAACGGACCGGAGCCCAGGACCTCGTCGCGTCCCAGGAGCTCGAAGAGGTTGAACTCGATGTCGCGGAGGTTGCTCTTGTAGTGACCCAAGTGCCTGCCTGTTCGGTGAGGTGCGGACGTCTGCTGTCAGTTGGGCGCAGTGCTACTCGTCAGTAACTTAATTCTGCCTCGCGGTTCGGTGACTCGCAACCGTGCCGACCCGATTGGGCGGATTTTCCTGCGGTGACTGTGACCGAGCCCACGGTGGCTACCGCGCTCCGAGACGGGCGTCTGGGACACTGTGCGCATGCGAGTCTCCGCCAAGGCCGACTACGCGCTGCGTGCGCTCATCGAGATGGCCAACCCCGTGGACGGGGACGGTCGTCCGGTCAGTGCCGAGGAGCTGGGCCGGCGGCAGGACATCCCGCACAACTTCCTGCAGGCGATCCTGGCCGATCTGCGCAAGTCGGGGATCGTGCTGGCCCAGCGCGGCCAGTCCGGAGGCTGGCGCCTGGCCAAGGATGCCTCCGACGTCACCGTCGCCGACGTGATCAGGGCCGTGGACGGCCCCCTGGTCTCCGTCTACGGGCTGCGCCCCGAGGCGGTGTCCTACAACGAGCGGGCCGACGCCCTCCAGCGGGTCTGGATCGCGGCCCGGCACTCCCTGCGCGACGTCTTCGAGCAGGTCTCGGTCGCCGACCTCGCCGCCGGCGCCCTGCCGCCCGGCGTGGCCGCGCTCACCGAGGACGAGGACGCCTGGCAGCCGCACTGACCGAGCTGGGGGGTCGAGCGGAGTCGAGACTCACTCGACGGCGGAGACCCAGTCGACGAAGGGCTTGAGCGTGCGCCAGTCGTCGCGCACGGCCTCGAGCAGCTCGGGGGTGTGGATGATCGGCTCGAAGCCGTAGTCGTGGCCGATGGTCAGCGACTTGTGGCGGAGCAGGTCGATCCTGGGGTGACTCGCGTCGTACCCCCGTGGCACGGTCTTGAGGGTGTGGCCACCGATCACCCAGCCGCCGCCCGCGAGCCGCTCCAGCAGGGCGGCGAGAGGCTTGCCGGTGTCGTCGTCGTCGATCGCCGCCCGGATCGCGGCGATGCGGGGACCGGAGGCGTCGTAGAAGCCGGCGCCGGTGCGGACCCCTCGTGCCGAGACCTCGACGTACCAGCCGGTGGCCGGGCCGACGCCGACGAACGCACCCTGCGCCGTCTTGTACGGCGTCTTGTCCTTGGCGAACCGCACGTCGCGGAAGGGCCGGAAGATCTTGGCCTCCCCGAACTCCTCGGCGAGGGCGGCGCACAGGGCGGTCATCGGCTGCCTGACCGAGTAGTCGTAGGACCCCTTGTGCTTCTCCCAGAACGCGCGGGTGTTGTCGACCTCGAGGTCGTCGTAGAAGTCGAGGGCCGTGGACGGGAACCCCGTGAAGTCGGCCGGCATGATCCAAGCCTACGACGCCGGCTGGCAGAACGGCCGCTCCGTGAGAGGGCTGATCTGGCTCGGTTCTGCTCGTGGTTCCCGGAACTTCGTTCCGGG
>JAWWPM010000096.1:0-4283 GCA_033854915.1 Nocardioidaceae bacterium | reverse complement strand
GGCGTCCAGGACGCCGAGGCTCGGGGTCAGCAGGGTCACCAGCAGACCGCCGGCCAGTGCCGCGAGGGGGATGATCCCCCAGGTCGCCGTCCGGAACGCCGCGTGCATGATGCCCTGGTTGTGGGCGCTCATCCGGGACTGCCGGATCGGCGCGCTGCACACGTTGATGCACGACATGAAGAAGCCGTAGCACCCCATGGTCACCGCGATCGCCAGCGCAGGTGGGACGGTGGGCGCGGTCAGCACCCCGAGCGCGACCAGGTTGTGCGCGAGCAGGGCGAACGCGAAGGTGCGCCCCATCCCCCACCGGGCGCTGATCCTGGGGGCGGCCAGCGCGCCGAGGAAGGCTCCGACCGCGGCCACCGACATCGCCAGGCCGAAGGCGCCTGCGGTCAGCCCCAGGCCACGGTAGGCAAGAATCGGCAGCACGGTGACCACGATCGGGCCACCGCTGTTGAGGACGACCGCGGCCACGATCACCCGGCGGAGCACCGGATCTGCCCAGTTGAGACGGAACCCGAGCAACAGGCGCGGCAGGATCCGCTCATGGGTCTGCGACTGCTCACCCCAATCGGGCATCCGGCGGAAGCACAGTGCGGACCAGGCGTACGACGCCGCATCCACCACCAGGGCCCCGGCCCCGAAGAGCTGGTAGAGCCCGGCCGCAAGGGACGGGCCGGCCACCCCGGAGACCGTCCGGCTGCCCTCGAGGCGGGAGTAGGCGCTGACCAGACCTTCGGGTTGCACCGAAGCAGGCACCGCCACCAGGTAGCCGACCGTGAAGAAGATCGTGGCCCCGCTGACGGCCGCGACGCAGCCGAACAACAGCGGCGTGGACAAGACGCCGGCCCAGTAGGCGACCGGGATGACGAGGACCGCCAGCAGCCGGACCAGGTCGCACCCGATCAGGGTGCGGCGCTTGTCCCAGCGGTCGATCAGCACGCCCGCGACCGGACCGAGCAAGGGGATGCCGAGATACTGCGCCATGCCGATCAGGCCGACCTGGAAGGCACTCGCATCGAGCGCGAAGATCATCAGCGTGGGCACCACGAAGAGCGTCAGCTGGTCCCCGACCATGCTCACGGTCTGACCGGTCCAGAAGATCGTGAACGGCCGGCCCAGCGAGGCCGGCCGGCGCGGGCTCACCCCTCCTCCCGGACCTGGAAGCTCGCGGTCTTGCCGGTGCGCGGGTTGGTCAGCAGCGTGTCCACGACGCGCACCCGGAACGACTCCGGGTCGTGCACGAACGCCGTGCTCAGCGTGAACGTCGAGCCGAAGAGGTCGGCGCGGACCTGCTCCGCGACCTCGGGTACGGCGTCGGAGCCGGTCAGGAGAAGCACCTCCACCCCACTGGCCCGGCCGCGCTGCTCGGTGATCACGACCTGGGCGCGGGCCACCCCCGGCTGGCTCTCGGCCCGGGCCACGAGGTCGTCGACGTGCAGCCCGAGACCGCGGACCTGCACGACGGAGTCGCGCCGGCCCAGGACCCGCATGGCCGGGCCGGGCTCACCGCACGGGCACAGTGTGAGCTCCCCCGCGTCGCCCGTGCGGTAGCGCAGGACCGGGTTGAGCATCTCGGGATCGAGGGTGGTGAAGTCCAGGAGGGAGTCGTCACCGACGTGCACGAGCTGCTCGGGCAGCGGGTGGAACATGTCGACCGCGCAGTCCGGGGTGTTGGTGCCGACCACCCAGGTCTCGGTGCTCCCGAACATCCCCCACCGGCGGGCCTGCGGGGCCACGGCGGCCAGGTCGTCGTCGAGCTGCGGGTGCCAGGCCTCTCCGAGCCAGAGCACCTTGCGCAGGTGGGGCAGCTCGAGCCCGGCCGCTCGGGCGTGGGCGAACCACATCCGCAGGACGCTCGGCGTACCCCCGATCGCGGTCACCTTCCGGGCGGCGAAGAACTCCAGCCAGTCGGCGTACTCGTCCGCGGTGACCGCACCGACGCCGATCACCTGGCACTCCGAGAGGTCGGCGAAGGCCGCGGCGAGGAAGTGCGCGCCCCACATCCGACCGGCCCCCCACACGTTGACGAACACGTCGTCGCGGGTCAGTGGACGCCACTGTGCGTGCACGCCGGTCATGTAGAAGCCGGTGGGTGCATAACCGACCTTGGGCGCCCCCGTGCTGCCGCCGCTCTGGAACAGCCAGGTGGCGCCCCGGTCGGCCTTCGGTTGGAGGGCGGACAGGGCGACGTTGAGCTGGTCCTTGTCCATCACCGGCACGTCGGCCAGGTCGCCCAGGCCGAGGATCGACTCGTGTCCGGCGTAGTGGGCGGCGAGCTCCGCCACACCGGCCAGCCGCTTGAGGTTGCCCTGCGCCACATGGAGGGCCGGCTCGGCCTCCTCGGGCGTGAGCGAAAAGGTCTCGTCGGTCATTTCCCGGCCTCCAGCCATCGTGCGTGTCCGTTGCGGTAGGCGGTCCAGCGCCTTCGGATGATGTCGCGCTGCCGCAGGCCTTCGGGGTCCGTCGAGTCGGGCATGATCACGCCGTCGGGCTCGATCTCGGAGAACCAGTAGCGCTCACCGTCGTGGAGGAAGTCGAGGCAGAAGAACGGGATCGGCACCTTCTCGGCGAAGTACGCCGTTGCCTCGGCCAGCTCAGGTGCGACCGGCGGGTACGCCGTACCACCGCCGCGACTCGCATTGGCGACGAGGGAGCCCGGCTCGGGGGTCCGGCGCAGCATGGCGTAGGGCTCGCCGTCGATGACGTAGACCCGGTAGTCGAGGGTGCCGTCCCCCAGGTAGGGCTGGGCGACCATGGTGGTGTCACCGCCCTGCGCCAGGCTGGCCAGGCCGCGCACGGCCTGCGGGTTCGCCGCCAGGTTGACGCCACCGCCGCCGCACCAGCCGGCCGGCTTGACGATCGCGGGATAGGTGAGCCCCTCGAGGCCTGACTCCCAGACGTACTTGCCGACGTCCGGACCGCAGCCGACCCGGATCGTCGGGATCGTCGGGATCGGGGAGTCGGCGAAGAACAGCAGCGTCGCGAGCTTGTCGTTGCCGATCGGCGCGAGCCAGGGCGGGAACGGCAGGTAGAAGCCCAGCTGCTCGAGCACGGAGAAGAGCGCGTACTGGTTGAAGATCTCCATGGACTGGTAGGGAAGGGAGTAGAGCGCGGTGATGAAAAGGGTGTCCTCCGGGGTCACCGGCTCTCCGTCGACCAGGACCACGGGCTTTCCGGCGTCCAGGGCGTTCACCACGATGGAGTCCGGCGTGTGCCGAGACCAGGTCAGGCCCAGCTCGGCCGCGACCTCGGCGTAGAGGTCCCAGAAGAACGGTTCCCACATGGCCCTCGACCGGGTCGACTCCCGGTCCGGGAACACCCAGACCATCCGGCGCAGCCCCGAGCTGGTGGCGGGCGCGGCCCCGGTCTCGGTGCCGGTCTCGGTGCTCACGACGCACCCAGCAGCAGCTCGGCGTGGCGGGTGCGCAGCTCGCGCTTGAGCACCTTGCCGGTCGGGCCGAGCGGGAAGTCACCGGGTTCTCGAGCGATGACGACGGTCGCGAGCTGGTCGAGCCCGGCGTTGGCCAGCTCCTTGTTGGCCCGGCCCAGGATCGTCTCGGGCGTCGCCCCGCCGGCCTCGGCCTGGAGCTGGACGACGGCGACCGGCTGGAGACCGCCTTCTCCGGCCGGGACCCCGATCACCGAGCAGTCGCGCACCAGGTCGGCGCAGTCGGCGAGCAGCACCTCCTCCAGAGGGAGGCTGTAGACCGGGCCGGCGGCGGTGTCGATCACGTCGACGGTGCGGTCGAGGTGATAGAAGTTGCCCTCGCTGTCGCGCCTGGCCACGTCGCCGGTCAGCCACCAGCCGTTGAGCTCGAACGACGCGGTCAGGCGTGGGTCGTTCCAGTAGCCGGGGGTGCGGGACGGCGTCTTCACCCCGAGCAGGCCGACGACGCCGTCCGGCAGCTCGCCGCCGTACTCGTCGAGGACGGCCGCCTCGACGTATTCCAGCGGCTTGCCGACGCAGCGGTCGTTGCGGGGCGTCTCCGGAGTGGTGACCTGTCCGAAGTTCGCCATGCCCATCTCCGAGGAGCCCAGGCCGTCGATGAACTGCGAGCCCGGCAGGGCGCTTTCCTCGGCCGCGTCCCGCGGCAGCAGCCAGGGCTTGATCAGCCCGGCCGGCCGCTCACCCAGCTGCACCAGGCGGCGGATGTGGCCGAAGTGCGCGGAGTCTCCGGTGTTGAACCACGAGTGCACCCTGGCGGCGCCGGCGGTCGGCGGCTCACCGGTCGCCAGCTCGACGAAGGTCCGGGGGAAGGAGGCCAGCATCGTGGGCTGGA
>JAWWPM010000095.1:0-2849 GCA_033854915.1 Nocardioidaceae bacterium | reverse complement strand
CCGGCCAGCTTGGCCAGGCGCTCCTGCAGCTTCTCGCGGTCGTAGTCGGAGTCGCTCTTCTCGATCTCGGCGCGGATCTGGTTGACCCGACCCTCGATCTGGGCGGCGTCGCCGCCACCCTCGATGATCGTGGTCTCGTCCTTGGTGATGACGACCTTGCGCGCGGTGCCGAGCAGCTCGATGCCGGTCGACTCCAGCTTCAGGCCGACCTCCTCGGAGATCACCTGGCCACCGGTCAGGATCGCGATGTCCTGCAGCATGGCCTTGCGGCGGTCACCGAAGCCCGGCGCCTTGACGGCCACGGACTTGAAGGTGCCGCGGATCTTGTTGACGACCAGCGTCGAGAGCGCCTCACCGTCGGTGTCCTCGGCGATGATCAGCAGCGGCTTGCCGGACTGCATGACCTTCTCGAGGATCGGCAGCAGGTCCTTGACCGAGGAGACCTTCTGGTTGGCGACGAGGATGTAGGGGTCCTCGAGGACGGCCTCCATGCGCTCCATGTCGGTCGCGAAGTACGCCGAGATGTAGCCCTTGTCGAACCGCATGCCCTCGGTCAGCTCGAGGTCGATGCCGAACGTGTTCGACTCCTCGACGGTGATGACGCCTTCCTTGCCGACCTTGTCCATCGCCTCGGCGATGATGTCGCCGACGCTCTGGTCGCCGCCGGCGGAGATCGCGGCCACTGACGCGATCTGCTCCTTGGTCTCGACGTCCTTCGACATCGCGTGCAACTGCTCGGTGACGGCCTCGACGGCCTTCTCGATGCCGCGCTTGATGCTCATCGGGTTGGCGCCGGCTGCCACGTTGCGCAGGCCCTCACGGACCATTGCCTGGGCGAGCACGGTCGCGGTGGTGGTGCCGTCGCCCGCGACGTCGTCGGTCTTCTTGGCGACCTCCTTGACGAGCTCGGCACCGATCTTCTCGTAGGGGTCTTCGAGCTCGATCTCCTTGGCGATGCTCACACCATCGTTGGTGATGGTGGGCGCGCCCCACTTCTTCTCGAGGACGACGTTGCGGCCCTTGGGGCCGAGCGTGACCTTGACCGCGTCGGCGAGTTGGTTCATCCCTCGCTCGAGACCGCGGCGGGCCTCCTCGTTGAAAGCAATCAGCTTGGCCATATTTTCCGCGATTCCTTCGTGATCATTGGCGTGATCCAGCGTCTGGCGGCCGGCTCGCTGCCCGCGACGGACGGTCAGGCTGCTCGGCGGACCCTTCCCACCGACGCTTCTGACCTCAACTCACCGGTCCGATTGTGTTGTCACTCTCAGCCCGAGAGTGCCAGCCTCATGTTTAGCACTCGCACGGGGCGAGTGCAAACAAGCTCTCCCCCGGCTGCGGGTCGCTAGTTTGCTCCCGTGAGCACTCAGCCCGACCCGCGCCGACCGACCCGCCTCCCCGAGCTGGCCAGCACCGACCGTGCCGCCCTCGACCTCCTGCTCGACTCCGCCCTGGTCGGCCACTTCGGGCTGGTCGCCGACGACGGCCGTCCGGTGGTGATCCCGACCGCGGTGATCCGCGACGGTGATCGGGTGCTCGCCCACGGCTCCACGGGCTCGCGCTGGATGCGGATGCTGGCCGGCGGGGCCCCCACGGCGCTCTCGGTGACGGCGTACGACGGGCTGATCGTGGCCCGCAGCGCCTTCGAGTCCTCGATCCGCTACCGCTCGGCGGTGCTCTTCGGCACCTGTACGGCGGTGACCGACGACAAGGAAAGGGTGCTCGACCTCGTCACCGAGCGGCTGCTGCCCGGCCGCGTCGCCGAGGTGCGCCGGCCGACCAAGGCGGAGCTCGCCGCGACCCTGGTGCTCGCCCTGCCCATCGACGACTGGTCGCTCAAGGTCTCCGACGACTGGCCCGAGGACGGACCCGACGACGTCGCCGGACCCGCGTGGGCCGGGGTCGTGCCGCTCACCTCGTCGTACGCCGCCCCGCTGCGGGCCCCCGACCTCGCGGACGGGATCGCGGTCCCGCCGTCGGTGCTGGGGCTCAGCCGGCCATCAGCTGGCTGATCGAGAAGGCCGCCCCACCGGGGTCGGTGACGAGGGCCTGCCGGAACGACGGTGGCGCGTCGTACGGGCCGGCGACTACGGACCCACCGAGGCGTCGGACGTCGGCAACACCGCGCTCCACGTCGTCGATCCAGAAGTCCACCCCCCAGACGGCAGGTGCGTCCGCGTCGGCCGGCACCAGGACGGCCACCACGTCCCTGGGGACCGGCTGGCTCGGCTCGCCACCGACGTAACCGGGCAGCCGGCACAGGGTGGCCGGGCCGAACGACTCCGTCTGCCAGCCGAACACGGTCCCGTAGAAGCGGGCGGCCCGCTCCGGGTCGTTGGTCTTGAGCGCACTCATCGACCAGGCACTCGGCTCGTTGACCAGCTGGGCGCCCTCACGGTCGCCGCCTTCCCACACACAGAAGGTCGCTCCGACCGGATCGGTGAAGACGCCGAGCCGCCCGACCGGGCTGAAGTCGACCTCCTCCTGCAGCACCTCGCCGCCGGCGTCGCGGACCGCGGCGACCGTGGCTGCGAGGTCGTCGGTGCGCACCTCCGTGAGCCAGGCGGGCGCCGCGTCGGGCGTCGGCATGGTGCCGATCGCCGCCACGTCGCGGCCGCGAAGCCGACCCAGGGCGTACGGCTCCCCGTCGTCCGGCCCCGACTCCATCTCCCAGCCGAAGAGCCCTTCGTAGAAGGCCTGGGCAGCCCTGACGTCGTGCTGGAGGTTGGTCACCCAACAGGGAACACCGCTCGGATAGCTGTCGCGCTCGCTCATCTCGTCTCCTTGGTGGTCGATCTGTCCACTCACGCTAGACCTAGTTAGTTCGAAAATCCAAGTGTCTTGTTGGAAAA
>JAWWPM010000094.1:0-5956 GCA_033854915.1 Nocardioidaceae bacterium | reverse complement strand
GCTGATGACGATGCTCTCCATCCACGACCACACCGGACGCTTCCTACGCCCGCTCGGGGCCGACCTCGTCTTCCGGATGCCGGTGGTCTCCTCGCTGGCCCGCAAGGGCGGTGCCACGCTCGCCTGCGGCGAGGACGCGGAGCGGATGCTGCGCAGCGGCGAGCTGGTCGGTGTCTGGCCCGAGGGGTTCAAGGGGATCGGCAAGCCGTTCGGCGACCGCTACAAGCTCCAGCGCTTCGGCCGCGGCGGCTTCGTCGCGGCGGCGTTGCGTACCGGCGTCCCGATCGTGCCGCTGTCGGTGGTCGGTGCCGAGGAGATCTACCCACTGGTCGGCAACGTGCCCTCGCTGGCCCGGCTGCTGGGGGTCCCCTACGTGCCGATCACGCCGTTCTTCCCGTGGCTCGGCCCGCTCGGCCTGGTGCCGCTGCCGTCGAAGTGGCTGCTGGAGTTCGGTGAGCCCATCCGCACCGACGAGTACGACGCGGGTGCGGCCGACGACCCGATGCTGGTCTTCAACGTGACCGACCAGGTGCGCGAGACGATCCAGCAGTCTCTCTACGCACTCCTCGGCGAACGCACCTCGGTCTGGCGCTGACCCAGGCGCGCCGGCTCAGGGGAGCGACGGGAGCGTGGGGAGGTTGCTGGTGACGGCCGACGGCAACGCGCTCTCGGCCCCGCCGAGCGTGCCGTTCACCGCGCCGGTCACCGTGTTGCCGACCTGACCCACCGCGTCGAGCACGTTGCCGGTGGTGTCGGTGACCGTGGAGCCCAGGGTGTTCTGGGTGCCGTCGGTGAGCCCGCCGGTGAGGTCGTGCAGCGTGTGCTGCACGTCGTGGTCGGTCACCACGTCGGTGTTGGTGCCGGTCGGCGGGGGAGCGGTGACGCTGCCGGGCGGCAGGCTGCCGCCGACCTGGGGGAGCTGGGGTCCCGTCGACGGGCCGGTGCCGGGGCCGCCGTGGTGCTGGTGCTGCCCGGTCTGGCCGCCGTCCGTGCCGCCGGTGCTCCAGGCCCCGGTGGCGACCTGGGTGGCATCGGCGAGCACGGTCGGGACCGTCGTCGCCAGCGGGCCGGAGCAGGCCGGGCACGTGTGCACCGAGACCGACTGGATCTGGTCGAGCGCCTGCGCGGCTTGCAGGAGCTGGGGGAGGGACTCGGTCGGCACCAGCGGTTGCAGGTCGTGCAAGCGGGTCATGCTCGAGGCGGTGAACGAGCGGAGCGCGGTCATCGAGGACTCGTTGCCGGAGGTCTGGTAGTCCTGCACGAGCAGGTCGGACCCGGTCACGGCCTGCTGGGTGAAGGCGGCGAGGGCGTCGTCGACGCGGGACGGCTGGGCGTCGGCGCGGCTGAGCGTCGCTGCCTCGTCGAGCCGGGTCGAGGCGCTGGCGAGCAGCACCTCGCCGCGACCGGCGCGGTCGAAGGTGAGCCCGGCGTGGGCGCTCTCGATGCCGCGCTTGATCGGGTAAAGGCCGTCGCCCGGCAGCGCCGACTGCGAGGCGACCGCCATGGTGGCGGAGCCGCCCACGAGCACCACGCCGCTGACGGCTGCGGCCAGCCGGCGGTTGCGCCGGCGGACACGAGGCGCGACGGGAGCGAGCCGCAGGCGCTCGTCGACCCCGGCCCGGTCGGCGGCGGCCGCGGCCAGCACGGTCTCGGCCTCGGCGATCAGGATCTCGCGCAGCGCGGCCACGAAGACCGGGTCGGCGACCGGCTCGGGGATGGTGCGCAGGTCGCCCACGAGCTCGAGCAGCCCGGCGTACGACGACGCGCGAGTCGTCGAGCCCTCGACGAGCTCGTGGAACTCCTGGGAGCGCCGTCCGGTGATCACGTGGACCGTCCTCGCTGGTGACCGATGTCGCGGCGAGTGCCGGACGACCGGATCAACGACGCGTGGCGCCCCGTGGTTACGGCCCCGAGAAGGACAGGCTCACGCATCGCGCCAACCCGCCGGGATCATCTTGGCCAGGTTGCGGACGCCGCGGAGCTGGAGCTGTTTGACCGCGCCCTCGCTGCGCCCGAGGATCGCGGCCGTCTCGGCGATGCTCAGGCCCTGCAGGAAGCGCATGATCAGGCAGTCGCGCTGCTCGTCGGAGAGCTGGCGCAGACCGTCGAGGAGCACCTCGTTGGTCAGCCCGGCGAGCACCTCGTGCTCGGGGCTCTCGGTGGCGTCGTCGTGGGCGCCCATGTCCTCGGTGGTCAGCTCGAGGCGAGTACGGCCGGCCTTGAAGTGGTCGGTGCACAGGTTACGGGCGATGGTCATCAGCCAGGCCCCGAAGTCCTTGCCCTGCCACCGGAAGCCGGCCATGTTGCGCAGCGCCCGCAGGAAGGTCTCGGAGGTGAGGTCCTCGGCCAGGGTCTGGGAGCGGGTCCGGTAGTAGAGGAAGCGGTAGACCGACGGCTGATAGTGGTCGTAGAGCAGCCCGAACGCGTCGCAGTCGCCGCTGCGGGCCAGCTCGACCAGCGCGATCAGTCGGCTGCGCTCGGCAGCGGACTCCTCCGACGAGGCGGCCTGGTCGGCGTCGTCGTACCCCCCACCGGGTCGACCGCCGGCCGGAGTGCCGCCGACCGCGGCCTCGCTGAGCAGCATCCAGGAGGGGACCCCCGCGGGCTGTGGGGCGACGCCGAGGGCGCGCGCGACCGCGGCGCGCAGGTCGTCCAGTCCGCGTGCCGAGTCGTGGCGGTCCCACGTCATGGCGATTCCCTCCCGAGCCCGTCAAGGCGCCCCTGCATCGTATGCGGGGCAACTCGGGCACGGGAACCGTCTGTGACGAAAACTGTCACACGGGTTTACACCTCGTCGTGACCTGGGGGGCGGTCAGCGACGACGGCGTACGGCGACCCCTGCGGCGACGGCACCGGTCGCGGCGCCGGCGACGGCGCCGGCCACCAGCCCGGCCCGGGCCGCCTTGCGCCCGGTGCGGTAGTCGCGGATCCGCCAGCCGTGGTGCTTGGCGTAGGAGCGCAGCCTGGCATCGGGGTTGACCGCGCACGGGTCACCGACCAGGGAGAGCATGGTGAGGTCGTTGAAGGAGTCGGAGTACGCCGAGCACGTGGCCAGGTCGAGTCCTTCGCGGGCGGCCAGCGCCTTGACCGCCTCGCCCTTGGCCGGGCCGTGCAGCATCTCGCCGACCAGCCGGCCGGTGTAGACGCCGTCGACGTGCTCGGCGACCGTGCCGAGGGCCCCGGTCAGGCCGAGCCGACGGGCGATGATCTGGGCGATCTCGATCGGTGCCGCCGTGACCAGCCAGACCCGCTCGCCCTGGTCGAGGTGCATCTGGGCCAGCGCGCGGGTGCCGGGCCAGATGCGGTGCGCCATCGCCTCGTCGAAGATCTCCTCACCGAGCGACTCGAGCTCGGCCACGGTGTGCCCGGAGATGAACGACAGCGCGGAGGCCCGGGTCTCGGCGACGTGCTCGGGATCCTCGACCCCGACGACCCGGAAGTAGGCCTGCTTCCAGGCGGCCGAGAGGATCTCCCGCGTCGTGAAGAACTCGCGGCGGTGCAGGCCCTTGGCCAGGTGGAAGATGCTCGCGCCCTGCATCATCGTGTTGTCGACGTCGAAGAACGCCCCCACGCTGGGGTTCGCGGGCGTGGCGAGGGCGGTCTCCACCTCCGCGGCCGCGGCGGCCGCCTCGCCTGCAAGAGTCGAGCGCTGCTGGAGGTTCAGCGGTCTGCGGCTCTTCTCGGGAGTCACGAGAGGCACCCTATCCGGGTGAAGCAGAGCGGCCCTGCCCGAGCGGCTTGTGCGAGTATCGCCCCCATGCCCACCACGCATGACGTGTCCTGGCTCGTGGCCGAGGCGGCCGCGGACCGGCCGGACGCGCTCGCGGTGGTGGAGTCCGGTGGCCGCAGCGTCACCTGGGCCGAGCTCGAGGACGACGTCTCCCGGCTGGCGACCGGCCTCGGCGCCGAGGGCGTGGTCGCCGGGCAGCGGGTGCTGCTGGCGCTGGGCAACCGGATCGAGTTCGTCACGTCGTACCTCGGCGTGCTGCGGGCACAGGTCGTGGCCGTACCCGTGAACCCACGGGCGACGGTCGGCGAGCTGGCTCGGATGATCGCCGACTCCGGAGCCCGGCTGGTGATCGCCGACCAGGAGACCGTCCCCGCGGTGCGGGAGGCCGTCTCCCTCGTGCGGTCGGCCCTGGCCGGCGAGACGGACGAGCTGGACGCCGACCTGCTGGAGCGGGCCTACGAGCCGCGGATCTTCGTGACCGGTGTCGAGCCGGCCGAGGGCGAGCAGGCGTACGACGCGCTGCGCGCCGCAGCGGCACGTCCGGTGCCTCCGCTCCCCGACCCCGAGAAGCTCGCCTGCCTGCTCTACACCAGCGGCACGTCGGGCCGGCCGCGCGCGGCCATGCTGACCCATCGAGCCCTGATCGCCAACATCGACCAGGCCGCACTGGTCGACCCACCGATGATCCACGGCGACGACGTCGTGCTCGGGGTGCTGCCGCTGTTCCACGTCTACGGCCTCAATGCCGTGCTGGGCGGGGTGCTGCGGCACCGGGCCAAGCTGGTGCTGGTCGACCATTTCGACCCGCAGGCGACGCTGGACCTGATCGACGACGAGGCCGTGAGCGTGGTGCCCGTGGCGCCGCCGGTCTTCGCCTACTGGCTGCCCGAGGAGCACCTGCGCGAGCGGCTCGGACCGGTCCGGCTGATGCTCTCCGGCTCGGCGCCGCTGTCGGCCGAGCTGATCGAGCGGTTCACCGACGCCACCGGGATCCGGGTGCACCAGGGCTACGGGCTGACCGAGGCGTCGCCGATCGTGACCAGCACCCTGTGCAGCGTCGAGCTCCAGAACGGCTCGGTCGGCGCGGCCCTGCCCGGCATCGAGATCAAGCTGGTCGACGAGCTCGGTCAGGACCCCGAGGGCGACGACCCGGGCGAGATCTGGATCCGCGGCGCCAACATGTTCAGCGGCTACTGGCCCGACGGGGAGGGTGGACCGGACGCCGAGGGCTGGTGGGCCACCGGTGACGTGGGGTTCCTCGATCCCAGCGGCGACCTCTTCCTCGTGGACCGGCTCAAGGAGCTGGTCATCGTGTCCGGCTTCAACGTCTACCCGATCGAGGTCGAGGACGTGATCCGGGAGGTGGCATCGGTGGCCGATGCCGCCGTGATCGGCGTGCAGGACGCCCGCACCGGCGAGGCGGTGGTCGCCTACGTCCACCCCGAGGAGGGCGCCGACGCCGAGGAGGTCGCCACCGCGGTCCGCGACCACTGCGCCGTACGCCTGGCCCGGTTCAAGCAGCCCTCCCGCGTCGAGGTGGTGGCCGAGCTGCCGCTCACCGTCACCGGCAAGGTCCAGAAGGGCCGACTGCGCGGCATGGAGCGCCGCCGCTCCCTCGGACTGCTCGAGTGAGCTCGCCCGCCCCCCGCGTCACGCTCTACAGCCGGCCCGGCTGTCACCTGTGCGACGACGCCCGCGCCGTCGTCGAGCAGGTCTGCGCCGAGCTCGACGAGAGCTATGCCGAGATCTCCATCGACGACGACCCCGAGCTCCGGCGCCGCTACGGCGAGGAGATCCCGGTGACCCTGGTCGACGGCGCCCAGCACGACTTCTGGCGGGTCGACCCCGCCCGCCTCCGCGCCGCGCTCACCCGCTGATCGCACCCGCCCCGAGCCTGGCTCGCCCTCGGGACCAGAAAACGCGGAGCCATCCCTGCCCCGGTGGCTTCCTGGGCGCATTTGTCCCGCGTTTTCTTCGCCAGTGGGCCGACCGCCGTGCGCCCGACGGCACCCCGCCTGCGTGGTGTATCTCACGTGTGGTAGTCCGCCGGGCGGGACGGCGTCGGCGTCATTTTGTTCTCGCGTTCACAAACTCCTACAGTGAACGGCGCTGCTCGTGGCCGGGCCTGTCCCACGACGGGTCGACCCCGTGCCCGACGGCTGGAGAGAAGAGCCTTGACCGCACGGACGTCCCACGAGACTGCCCGGGAGATCCCCGAGGCCACCG
>JAWWPM010000093.1:0-2754 GCA_033854915.1 Nocardioidaceae bacterium | reverse complement strand
GGTCAGACCCGCGGGAAGGGTCTCGTCGACGCTCCAGTGAACGGGCGCCTGGCCGAACGTCGAGGCCAGCTGGGTGCTGTACGCCGTCTGCCGGCGGGCGACCGGCAGCGACGCGGTGGAGATGGTGAGGCTGCCGACGGTGATCTTGACCGGGGTGCCGATCTTCGCCCCGAGCACGCTGCTGGCCGGGACGTTGAGCCGGTAGGACTGGACGCCGGTGTTGTTCAGCCCGAAGCTCATGTCGAACGAACCGTCGTTCTGCACGGAGGCGAAGTTCTCGTCCTGCCAGACGGTGCCGTTGAGGCGCTGGAGGCTGATCGTGGTGCCGGACAGGGACGGCGCGGTCGAGCCGGTCCAGTCCCGGGTGCTGTTGAGGATGCCGGTGCTGTCGGCCGGGGTGAGCACCAGCCCGGTCAGCGGCGCGGTCACGGTCAGCTTGCGCAGCGTGGACACCGAGCCCGCCGCCGTCGGGGTGGCCGCGAACCGGGCCCGGTAGCTGAAGATCTCGGTCTGGTTGGTGCGGGTGAAGGTGTAGCCGCCGCTGGCGTTCGTGGTGGTGGTGTCGAGCGTGCTGAACGTGGTGGTGCTGCTCGGGTGTCCCTCGAGCACGATCGTCCGGCCGGAGAGTGGGGTGCCGGTGGCGGTGTCCGTGAGTACTCCGGTGAGCGTCGCGCTCCCGCCGTACGCCACCGTCGCGGGGGTCAGCGCGGAGGTGAGCGTCGTCGCCGGCGCGGCCGCCACCGCCGCCGAGGTGATCAGGGTCGGGAGGACCAGCCCGACCAGTGCGGCCAGCACGACCAGGGGTGCACGAACGCCAGCGAACCTCGACATGGTGTGTGCCCCTCGCGTTCGCCCGGAACCTGGCCCGCGAATCGCAGACCACGCTGCCCTGACGGTAGGTTCCGCGGCGCCCCAGCGACATAGCCCTTCCGGACCAGATCATCGGGCGTGGTAACGGATATGTCGCCCGTTTCACCTCACACCGGGCAGGAACGCCGAACGGGCACCCCCGGCATTGGCCGGAGGTGCCCGTTGTCAGGAAAGGGTCAGTGCCCGTGTCCGTGGCCGTGACCGGCCGCGGGGGAGTCGTCCTGCTCCTCGGGCTTCTCCACGATCAGGGTCTCGGTCGTGAGCAGCATGCCCGCGATCGACGTGGCGTTGGTGAGCGCCGACTTGGTGACCTTGACCGGGTCGAGCACGCCCTGGGCGACCAGGTCGCCGTACTCGCTGGTGGCGGCGTTGTAGCCCTCGCCGGGCTTGCCCTCGCGCACCTTGGCGACGACCACGAAGCCCTCGTCGCCACCGTTCTCGGCGATCCAGCGCAGCGGCTGGTCGGCCGCCTTGCGGACGACGCGGACGCCGATCGCCTCGTCACCGGTGAGGCCGAGGCCGTCCTCGAGGACCTTGACGGCGTGGATCAGCGCGGAACCGCCACCGGCCACGATGCCCTCCTCGATCGCAGCGCGCGTCGCGGAGACGGCGTCCTCGATCCGGTGCTGCTTCTCCTTCAGCTCCACCTCGGTGGCGGCGCCGACCTTGACCACGCAGACCCCGCCGGCGAGCTTGGCGAGACGCTCCTGGAGCTTCTCGCGGTCCCAGTCGGAGTCGGTGTTCTCGATCTCGGCCTTGATCTGGTTGACCCGGCCCTCGACCTCGGCGGCGGCGCCACCGCCCTCGACGATCGTGGTGTTGTCCTTGGTCACCACGACCCGACGGGCGGTGCCGAGCACGTCGAGCCCGACCTGGTCGAGCTTGAGCCCGAGCTCGGGTGCGATCACCTGGCCACCGGTGAGGATCGCGATGTCCTGCATCATCGACTTGCGACGGTCACCGAACGCGGGGCTCTTGACGGCCACCGCGTTGAAGGTGCCGCGGATCTTGTTGACGACCAGGGTCGAGAGAGCCTCGCCCTCGACGTCCTCGGCCAGGATGAACAGCGGCTTGCCGGAGGAGATGACCTTCTCCAGCAGCGGCAGCAGGTCGGCGATCGCGGAGATCTTGCCCTGGTGCAGCAGCACGTAGGCGTCGTCGAGGACGGCCTCCATCGACTCCTGGTCGGTCACGAAGTACGGCGAGAGGTAGCCCTTGTCGAACTGCATGCCCTCCGTGAACTCCAGCTCGGTGCCCATGGTGTTGGACTCCTCGACCGTGATCACGCCGTCCTTGCCCACCTTGTCGAAGGCCTCGGCCAGCAGCGCGCCGATCGTCTCGTCGCGGCTGGACACGGTCGCGACCGCGGCCATGTCCTCCTTGGACTCGACGTCGCGAGCGGCCTCGGACAGCGCCTTGTTGACGGCCTCGGCGGCGAGGTCCATGCCGCGCTTGAGGCTCATCGGGTTGGCACCGGCGGCCACGGCGCGGAGGCCCTCGTGGACCATCGCCTGCGCGAGCACGGTGGCGGTGGTGGTGCCGTCACCGGCGACGTCGTTGGTCTTGGTGGCCACCTCCTTGGTGAGCTGGGCACCCAGGTTCTCGAACGGGTCGTCGAGCTCGATCTCGCGCGCGACGGTGACGCCGTCGTTGGTGATCGTGGGCGCGCCCCACTTCTTGTCGAGCACGACGTAGCGGCCCTTGGGGCCGAGCGTCACCTTGACCGCGTTGGCGAGCTTGTCGACACCCCGCTCCAGTGAGCGCCTGGCGTGCTCGTCGAACTCAAGAATCTTCGGCATTGCTGCTCCTCTGGAAGCACGACGGTCGTGCGCTCAGGCGGATGCCGGAGCACTCACCTGGGCACACGACGCGTGCGGTTGTGTT
>JAWWPM010000092.1:0-4706 GCA_033854915.1 Nocardioidaceae bacterium | reverse complement strand
GAACAGCACGGAGTTGAGAGGGAACATCGGGAGCGTGTCGCCCATGCTCGGCAGCGTAGCCCTTTCGGCAGACGCTTCCGGCGACCTGAGTGTCGACTCGCGCGCAAGCACGCTTCGTCGCTCGATGAGGCCGTCCCATTCCGGCTTCGTCGTTCATGGGAGGGTCCTCGCCCGACCTAGTATCGGGGCCATGATCCGTCGCATCGACCTCCGACGCACGCCCGCTGCGAGCGGCGGGCGGCCGGGCGGTCATGTCGACGGCCGGGTCGACTATCGAGACGTCCTGCCCCGGGCCGAGTACGACGTCGACGCGGCGGTCGAGGTCGTGCGCCCGATCTGCGAGGCCGTCCGCACCCGGGGCGCCGACGCGGTCGCCGACTTCTCGCTCCGCTTCGACGGCGTGGCACCGGCCGACCTGCGGGTGCCCGTCGAGGCACTGACCCGGGCGCTGGAGGAGCTCGACCCCGCGGTGCGCGCCGGGCTCGAGGAGTCGATCGCCCGGCTGCGCGTCTCGTGCGAGGCCGAGCTCGAGCACGACGTGGTCACGACGTACGGCCCCGGCGCCACGGTCACCAACCGCATGGTGCCGGTGCACCGGGTCGGCCTCTACGCGCCGGGCGGCATCGCACCGCTGGTGTCCAGCGTGGTGATGAACGTCGTGCCCGCCCAGGTGGCGGGGGTCTCGTCGATCGCGCTGGCCAGCTCGCCGCAGCAGGCTCGCTTCGGTTCTTTCGGCGTCGGGCTCCCCGAGCCGACCATCATGGCGGCCTGCGCCCTGCTCGGGGTCGACGAGGTGTACGCCGTCGGGGGAGCGCAGGCGATCGCGATGTTCGCCTACGGAGCCGGCCCCTGTGAGCGGGTCGACCTGGTCACCGGTCCCGGCAACATCTACACGGTGGCCGCCAAGCGGCTGCTGCGCGGCATCGTCGGCATCGACGCCGAAGCCGGGCCCACCGAGATCGCGATCCTGGCCGACGACACCGCCGACCCCGCGTTCGTCGCCGCCGACCTGGTCAGCCAGGCCGAGCACGACCCGATGGCAGCCAGCGTGCTGGTCACCCCGTCGTTGCGGCTCGCCGACGAGGTCGAGGCCGAGCTGGGCAAGCAGGTCTACGCAACCCGTCACAGCGAACGCATCCTTGCGGCGCTGGGCGGTCAGCAGTCGGGGATCGTCCTGGTCGACAACGTCGAGCAGGGCCTCGACGTGGCCAACGCCTACGCCGCCGAGCACCTCGAGATCCAGACCGCCGACGCCGCCGCCGTGGCCGCCCGCGTGCACAACGCAGGCGCCATCTTCGTCGGCCCCTACGCCCCGGTCTCGCTGGGCGACTACTGCGCGGGGTCCAACCACGTGCTGCCGACCGCGGGCTGTGCCTGCCACTCCTCGGGTTTGTCGGTGCGGGCCTTCGTCAAGGCCGTGCACGTCGTGGAGTACGACCAGGCGGCCCTGGCCGCGGTGGCCGGCCACGTTGTCGCGCTGGCCCAGGCCGAGGACCTCCCCGGCCACGCGGCCGCGGTCACCGTGCGGACGGAGCGATGAGACCACCGATCCGTGAGGAGCTGCGTGGTCTCGAGCCGTACGGCGCACCGCAGCTCGACGTGCCGGTGCTGCTCAACGTCAACGAGAATCCCTACCCGCCCTCGTCCGCCGTCGTCGCCGACATCGAGCGCAGCGTGGCCGCCGCCGCCCGCGACCTCAACCGCTATCCCGACCGGGAGTTCACCGAGCTCCGGGAGGCCCTGGCCGCGCACCTCGGCCACGGCCTGACCGCCGACCGGATCTGGGCCGCGAACGGCTCGAACGAGGTGATGCTCCACCTCCTGCAGGCGTTCGGGGGCCCCGGGCGACTGGCGCTGAGCTTCGCCCCGACCTACTCGATGTACCCCGAGTACGCCCGTGACACCCACACCGGCTGGGAGGTCGGCCATCGCGAGGAGGACTTCGCGATCGACCTCGACCGTGCCGTGGCGCTGGTCCGCTCGCGGCGACCCAGCGTCGTACTCCTGCCGTCGCCGAACAACCCGACCGGCACCGCGCTCCCCACCGCCACGATCTCGGCCCTCTGCGAGGAGCTCGCCGAGAAGTCGGTCGACGGCCTCCTGGTCGTCGACGAGGCGTACGCCGAGTTCCGCCGGGCCGGCACGCCGAGCGCGCTGGAGCTCCTGCCTCGGCACGCCAACCTCGTGGTGACCCGCACGATGAGCAAGGCGTTCGCCCTGGCCGGGGCGCGGGTGGGCTACCTCGCGGCGGCGCCCGAGATCTGCGACGCGTTGCGGATCGTGCGCCTGCCCTACCACCTGTCGGCGGTCACCCAGGCGGTCGCCCTGGCCGCGCTCCGGCACGCCGACGAGCTCCTGGCGGCCGTCGACACCCTGCGCACCGAGCGCGACGCGACCGTCGAGTGGCTGCGCGCCCAGGGCCTCGACGTGGCCGAGAGCGACGCGAACTTCGTGCTGTTCGGCCGCTTCGGCGACCGGCACGCCGTCTGGGAGCGGCTGCTCGGGCATGGTGTGCTGGTCCGCGAGACCGGTCCGGACGGCTGGCTGAGAGTCTCCATCGGAACCCCGGTCGAGATGGCAGCATTCAGGGACGCGCTCACCTCGGTGAGCGAGACGACGGAGGGACGAAGATGAGCAGGACCGCCCAGCTCGACCGCGAGACCAAGGAGTCGAAGGTCCACGTCGTGGTCGACCTCGACGGCTCGGGCAGCTCCGACATCGCGACCGGCGTCGGTTTCTTCGACCACATGCTCGCCTCCTTCGCCCGGCACGCCCTGGTCGACCTCACCGTGACCACCGACGGCGACACCCACATCGACGCCCACCACACCGTCGAGGACACCGCGATCGTGCTCGGCCAGGCGCTGCGCGAGGCGCTCGGCGACAAGCAGGGCATCCGACGCTTCGGCGACGCGCTGGTGCCGCTCGACGAGGCGCTCGTGCAGTGCGCGGTCGACGTCTCCGGGCGCCCCTACTGCGTCCACGTGGGCGAGCCCGACGGCCAGGCCTATGTCGTCATAGGTGGCGAGACCGGGCCTGCTTATCCGGGCTCCCTGACCCGTCACGTGTTCGAGACGCTGGCGTTCCACGCCCAGGTCGCGGTGCACGTCCGGGTGCTGTCGGGCCGCGATCCCCACCACCTGGTGGAGGCGCAGTTCAAGGCCTTCGCCCGCGCCTTCCGCGACGCGGTCGCCCTCGACCCGCGCGAGACCGGGGTGCCCTCCACCAAGGGCCTGCTCTGAAGCGCGTCGTCGTGCTCGACTACGGGTCGGGCAACCTCCGCTCGGCGGTCCGTGCCCTCGAGCGGGCCGGGGCCGAGGTGACGCTCACCTCCGACCGCACGAAGGCCGAGAATGCCGACGGACTGGTCGTACCCGGGGTCGGGGCGTACGCCGCGTGCATGGCGGGGCTGCGTGCCGTCCAGGGTCCGCGCACGATCGGGCGTCGGCTGGCGGGCGGCCGGCCGGTGCTCGGCATCTGCGTGGGCATGCAGGTGCTGTTCGCCCGCGGGGTCGAGCACGGCGTGGAGACCGAGGGCTGCGACGAGTGGCCGGGCGTCGTCTCGCGGCTGCAGGCGCCCGTCGTACCCCACATGGGCTGGAACACGGTGGAGCCGCCGCCCGGCTCGGTGCTGTTCGCCGGGGTGGCCGACCAGCGGTTCTACTTCGTGCACTCCTACGCCGCTCGGTCGTGGGACCTGGTCACCGACGGCCACACCGCCGAACCCCTGGTCACCTGGGCCGAGCACGGCGGAGACCGCTTCCTGGCCGCGGTCGAGAACGGCCCGCTCTGCGCCACGCAGTTCCACCCCGAGAAGTCCGGCGACGCGGGCGCCGCGCTCCTGCGCAACTGGGTGGAGACCCTGTGAGGCAGCGATGAGCAAGGAGCGCGCGCAGCGCCGTGCCGAGCGGGAACGAGCCGTGGCGGCCGCCGCGCAGGCACGGCAGCGGGAGGCCGAACGGCGTGCGAAGGCGGCCGCACGACGGCGCAGCCTGACCGGCTGGATCCCGCGTCCCCACTTCCAGCCCGGGATCATCGCCCAGCGACGCCGGGCCGAGCTCGGCGCGACCATCGGGCTCCTGCTCCTGCTCAACCTCCTGGTCTGGCTCGTGCGCGACGACTGGGCGGCGCGGGCCGGCGCCCTGGTGGTCAGCCTCGTGGTGTTCCCGGTCGTCCGGCTGATGGTGACGCGCCGATGACCCTCGTCGTCGTGACCGGCGTCCCCGGCGCGGGTAAGACCACCCTCGGCTCGGCCCTGGCCCGCCGGTTGGGTTGCGCCTTCATCTCGCTGGACGCGATCAAGGAGGAGCTCGCCGCCGACGCGGCGCAGACGCCGCGCGACTGGCTCAGGTTCGACGCGGAGGACGAGCTGGTGCGTCGGCTGAAGGCGTTCGCGGGCGAGGCGGTCGTGGACATCTGGATCGCTCCGCGGCGCGACACCGCGCGCATCGCCGCCCTGTTCCAGCCGTGGTGGTCCAGCCTGGTGGAGGTGCAGTGCGTGGTGCCGGCCGACGTGGCGGTGGCCAGATACTCCGCCCGTGAGCGTGGCTGGCCCCATCTGCCGGCCGACGAGCAGACGCTGCGCAGGATCCGCACCGCGGTGGCACACCCCGACCCGCTGGAGGCGCCGCGCACCGTCGTGGTCGACACCACGCGCCGGGTGCCGGTCGCCGCGCTGGCACGCACGCTGCGCGCCGAGACGCGCG
>JAWWPM010000091.1:0-5083 GCA_033854915.1 Nocardioidaceae bacterium | reverse complement strand
CCGTAGGCGACCATGCCCACGCGCACCGCGCGGTCCACCCACTCGCTGTTGTTGGCCCGGTGGCCCAGCTGCTGGGCCTGGTCGCTCACGTCCGCCATGGCGCTGACCCTAGTGCCGGGGATAGGGGCCCGGTGACCACCCTAGGGGGTGAGTGACTCCCGGTCGCGGAGCATGCTGCCGAGCACTCCGTTGACGAAGCCCGGCGACTCGTCGGTGGACAGGTTCCGTACCAGGGCGACCGCCTCGCTGACCGCGACCGCGGCCGGTACATCGTCGGCGTACAACAGCTCGTAGGCACCGATCCGCAGGGCGTTGCGGTCGATGGCCGGCATCCGGTCGAGGGTCCAGGCCTGGGAGTACGTCGTGAGCAGCTCGTCGATGCGGGCGCGGCGTTCGGCCACCCCGCGCACCAGGTCGGCGGTGTAGGGGTTGGTCGGCCCCTCGTCGGCGGCGATGGCTGCATCCAGCTCCACCACGGGGTCCTGACCGCGCAGCTCCGCGGCGTACAGGATGTCGAGCGCCCGTTTGCGGGCCTTCGAACGAGCAGACATCAGGACCCGACCTGGTTCATGGCCCTGCTCATGACGGGGGGAATCAGGACTTCACGCGGCCGAGGTACGACGAGTCGCGGGTGTCGACCTTGACCTTCTCGCCCTGCGTGATGAACAGGGGCACCTGGATCTCGTGACCGGTCTCGAGCGTCGCGGGCTTGGTCCGCCCGGTCGCGCTGTCGCCGACCACACCGGGCTCGGTGTAGGTGACCTCGAGCAGCACCGAGGCCGGCAGCTCGATGTAGAGCACCCGACCGTCGTTCGTGGCGACCACGGCGTCCTGGTTCTCCAGGAGGAAGTTCTTGGCGTCGCCGACGATCTCCGGCGAGATCTCGGTCTGGTCGAAGGTGCCGGTGTCCATGAAGACGTACGACGTGCCGTCGTTGTAGAGGTACTGCATGGTCCGCTTGTCGACGTTCGCGACGTCGACCTTGACGTCGGAGTTGAAGGTGCGGTCCACGGTCTTGCCGGACTCGATGTTCCTCAGCTTCGACCGGACCACCGCACCGCCCTTGCCGGGCTTGTGGTGCTGGAACCAGATGACCTGCCAGAGCTGGCCGTCGAGGTTGAGGACCATGCCGTTCTTGAGGTCGTTGGTGGTGGCCATGCGGGAGCGCCTCTTCTGCGTGGGGATCAGGGCGCCCACCCCAGAGTCCTCCGGGCGGGCGACCGCCGAGTCTAGTACGGCGCTCGCCCGCCCTCGGAATCCGCAAGGAGCCTCGGCTCAGGCGAACGACCACTCGATCCGCACCGTGACCGACAGCCTGTCCTTGCCCGCCCGGATCGGCAGCGCACCCTTCAGCGCCGACAGCGAGTCCATGCGGTAGGAGGGAGTCCGGATCACCGGCGGCGACGAGGCGTGCACCTCGCGCAGGGACAGCACGGCGCCGAGGGCCTGCCCGGTGGCGTCGGCGTACTCCTGAGCCTTGGCGGTGGCCTCCTCGACCGCGGCGGCACGCGACTTCGCGAGCAGCGACTCGGGGTCGGCGATGCGCAGCCCGAGCTGGCCCACCCGGACGTCGTTCCCACCGGCGCGCACCGCAGCGGTGACCGCGCTCCCGCCCTTGGCGAGCTCACGGACCAGCACCTGCGCCCGCTGGGAGACGCGGTAGCCACGCAGGGTCGGCGGCGCCGACGCGTGGTAGTCGTAGACGGCGTTCATCGACAGGCCCGTGGTCTGCACGTCCGAGCGCTGGACGCCCGACGACGCCAGCGCGGCGAGCACGCGGTTCATGGTCGCGTTCGCGTCGGCGAGCGCGGTCGCGAGATCGGGGCGCACCAGCCCGACCGACAGCGAGAACGAGAGCTCGTCGGGCACCCCGACCGTCTTGCCGCTCCCCGTCATCACCAGGGTCCGGGCGTGGCCGGTCGCGGACGCGGGCGCCGTGGTGACGGCGGCCTGCGCCGTACTTCCTCCGCTGCCGAGCAGGTAGGCGACGAGCAGGGCCAGAGCCGCGACCAGCGCGACCAGCACCCCCTTGGCACTGAGCGTGACCGATCGGTTCATGGCGATCTCCTGGGTCCGAAGGTTGCCGATCGGACGGTGGCGGTGCCGTGCCGGTTCCCTGCGTGGCGTGATGAGAGGCTGACGCCGTGAGCCCTCGGCGACCCGCACCCGACGGAGGGTTGGGGTCCGCCCGGACCGGCTTGCTCGTTCTCGCGGTTGCTGTGTTCGCCGCCGTGACCACGGAGCTGCTCCCCGTCGGCCTGCTTCCGCAGATCAGCTCCGCCTTCGGCGTGAGCACGGGCACCGCGGGCCTGCTGGTGAGTGCGTACGCCGTGATGGTCGCGGTGCTGTCGGTTCCACTCTCCCTCGCGACGAGGCGGCTACCACGCAAGCCGGTCCTGCTCACCACGGTCGCCGGCTACGCGATCAGCAACCTCGTGGCTGCCGCCGCACCGAGCTTCGCCGTGCTCGCCGCCGGTCGGGTCGTCGGGGGGATCACCCATGCCCTCTTCTTCTCGGTCTGCATCGGCTACGCGGCCCGGCTCGTCCCCGCCACCCGGACCGGTCGCGCCATGGCGCTGGCATCGGTCGGGGTGTCGGGCGGGCTGGTCCTCGGGGTGCCGCTCTCCACGGCTGTGGGGACCGCCCTCGGCTGGCGGTTCGCCTTCGGCAGCTTGGCCGTTCTCGTGGCGCTCGTCCTGGTGATGGCCGCCGTTGTGCTGCCGCGCGTCGAAGGCGCCCGCAGCGACGACGCTCCGCACCCGGGACGCCGGGGTGGCCTGGCCGCCGTGGTCGTCGCCAACGGCCTGACCTATCTCGGCATCTACGTCCTCTACACCTACGTCAGCGTCCTGCTGATCGACGCGGGCGCGGCCGATCGTTGGGTGGGCCCGACCCTGTTGCTCTTCGGCGCCTGTGGGCTCGTCGGCCTGCGTCTCGCCGCCGCCCAGCTCGACGATCGGCCGTGGGGCAGTGCCGTGCTGATCCCCGCCCTGATCGCGGCCGGGTCGGGTGCCGTGGCCGTGGCCTTCCCGAGCCTCGCCGCCGTCGTCGGGGCGGGCATGTTCTGGCTGGCTGCCTTCGGACCCGCGGCGTCGCTCTACCAGTCGGCCTCGGTCCGGGCGGCGGCGAGCTCACCCGAGACCGCCGGCGCATGGATCAACGCGAGCAGCAACGCCGGGATCGCTGGAGGAGCAGCCTTGGGGGGAGCCGTCATGGCGTCGGGGCTCAGCTGGGTCGCCTGGGTGTCGGCCGCCATCGTGGCCTGCTCCGCCGCTCTGGCCCTGCTGTCCCGCGGCGCCTTCTCACCGCCGGACGGCGCGTCGTTCGTGGAGGGTGCTTGAGGCTGGCGTGGCGGAGGGTGCCGGTCGTCCTCAGCCAGCGCGTTCGGCCAGCGCGGCGAGAGCCTCGCGATAGCCGTCGACGCCCTTGCCGGCGACCACGGCCTTCGCGTACGGCGTGACCACCGACGTGTGGCGGAACTCCTCAGGGCGTGCGGCCGGGTCGCTGATGTGGACCTCGACCAGCGGTGCGGTGAGCATCGCGCAGGCGTCCATGAGCGCGTAGGAGTAGTGGGTCCAGGCGGCCGCGTTGAGCACGACCGGGGTCTGCTCGTCGGCGGCCAGGTTGAGCCAGTCGAGCAGCTCGCCCTCGTGGTTGGTCTGCCGCACGTCGACCTCCAGGCCCAGGTCGCGGCCCCAGTCGATGCAGAGCTCGACCAGCTCGTGGAAGGTCGTGCGGCCGTAGATCTCCGGCTGGCGCCGCCCGAGTCGACCGAGGTTGGGCCCGTTCAGCACCAGCACCTTCATGATCCGGCTCCTGTCATCACGGCGTACGCGGCGCGCAGGTCGGCCTCGTCGGGCGCGTCCAGGATCCGTGGCTGCCCCAGGTCGGAGAGCACCACGAAGCGCAGCCGCGAGCCCCGGGACTTCTTGTCGACCGCCATCCGCGCGCGCAGGTCGTCGTACGACGCGCCGCGCCACGTGGTGGGCAGCCCGACCCGCGTCAGCACGGTCCGGTGCCGGTCGGCGACCGGGCCGGCGAGCACGCCCGCGACCCGGGCCAGCTCCGCGGCGTACACCGCACCCACCGCGACCGCTTCGCCGTGCCGCAGGGTGTAGTCGCTGGCCAGCTCGATGGCGTGCCCCATGGTGTGGCCGTAGTTCAGGATCTCGCGACCCGGATGCTCCGTGGTCCCGCCGGTCTCGGTGAGGTCGTCGGCCACGACCGCGGCCTTGACCCGCACCGCGCGCTCGACGAGCTCGCGGAGCTCCGCCGAGCCTGGGACCAGCGCCGCCGGCTCGGTCTGCTCCACGATCTCCAGGATCCGTGGGTCGGCGATGAAGCCGCACTTGACGACCTCCCCCAGCCCCGAGCGGAGCTCGGCCCCCGGCAGCGTCTTCAGCAGCGAGACGTCGCAGAGCACGGCTGCGGGCTCGTGGAAGGCCCCGACGAGGTTCTTGCCGGCGGTGGTGTTGATCCCGGTCTTGCCGCCCACCGCGGCGTCCACCATGGCCAGGAGGGTGGTCGGTACGTGCACGACGCGCACGCCCCGCAGCCAGGTGGCGGCCACGAATCCGCCGAGGTCGGTGGTGGCGCCACCCCCGACGGTCACCACCGCGTCGCTGCGGGTGAACCCGGCGCGCCCGAGCCGCTCCCAGCAGTCGTCGGCGACGTGGGCGGTCTTGGCGCGGTCCCCCGGAGGCACCGGCAGGTCGAGCACGTCGTACGACGTGGCGAGCAGGTCACGCACCGGCGCCGCGAGTGACTCGAGGTCCACCGGTGACACCAGGGCCACCCGGCTGACGCCCTCGCCCAGGGCGGACGGCAGCCGGTCGAGCAGGCCGGCACCGACGACCACGTCGTAGGGCGCCGCGGTCTCGACCCGGATCACGGTCGCGTCAGGCACCGAGTGCCTCCTCGACGCGGTCGGCCACCTCGTCGGGCGTGAGCCCGTCGGTGTCGACCGTGGCCACGGCGAGGGACTCGTAGACCGGCGTCCGCTCGTCGAGCAAGGTCTTCATGGTGCCGCGGACGTTGCCGAGCAGGAGCGGGCGGGAGGCGCCGAGCCCGACCCGCGCAGCGG
>JAWWPM010000090.1:0-3638 GCA_033854915.1 Nocardioidaceae bacterium | reverse complement strand
TCATCCAGCCGTGCCGGTTGAACGACGACCGGACCGCCGATCCGTGCGACTCCTGCCAGGCCTGGACCGCGGCCAGCGTCCTGGTGTTGACGACTCCGCTGAGCCGGCCGGCGTACGCCTTCTGCTCGGTGAGCAGGCACTGCAGGGCCTTGACCAGCACGGGGTCGCTGCCCTTGGCCACCACCGGGTAGTCGGGCAGGTCGACCTCGACACCACCGCAGTGCTTCTCGGGGCGTGCCCTGGGCCGACCGAGGCTCAGGAAGTTCCGGTCGATGTTGATCCGTACGCCGCCCCACGTCTCGTCGTGGCCGCCTCGGTACTGCTTCACCCGGCCCCCCGGACGCCAGCCGTCCGGCCCGATGTACGTCGTCGACGTGTTCGCCTTGCCGTCCCAGCGGGCGATCCAGATCTGGTCGGGCAGCTGGTAGAGGTCGGGGGTCTTGACACGAGCCCGGTCCAGCGCCCAGATGCCGGACCCGGCGCTGGAGTAGACGCCCGAGACGTAGTGCAGCGTGTGCAGCTCGCGGGTCCAGGTGCTGAGGAAGGCCATGGCCGAGTAGCGGCAGCGGGCGTTGGTGGCGTCGAAGCCCTCGAGGTCGTACCACAGGGTGCTGCCGGCGGCGATGCCCAGCGCGGCCGCCGCGGCCACCGCTGACTGCGCCTCGGCGACGCCCTGCTTGCGGGCCTTGCCGTAGCGCCCGCTCGTGCCGGGGTCGGGGTTGATCGTGCGGTCGTTGCCGTAGCGCGGGAAGCGTGGGTTGCACGAGGCCTGCGGCCCGAGGGTGATCGGCAGGAGCCGCCAGCCGTTGGCCAGCTGGGTGGTGATCCAGGTGGGGGTGAGGTTGGGCTGGACCCGGCAGGCGCGGGAGCTGCCGGAGATGTAGATCCCGACCGCGAGGTACGGCGACTGCTGCAGCCAGGTGTCCATGCTCCGCTGGGTCGGGGCCAGGCACTGGTCGAACCCGTAGCCGTGGAAGCTGCCTGGTGTCACCACGTTGGCGGTCACGGAGTCGGCCGTCGGCACGACCGCGGCCGGCACCAGGGTCGCCGTGCTCGCCAGCAGCGCCAGGGCAGCCGCGCCGAGCAGGGGGCGCAAAAACATCGGGACTCCAGGGTCGGTGGTCGGGACCCCGTGGACGGGGGCCCGATCAGCGATCGGGGAACCCACGGGGACGCGACACCATAAACACACGAGTCACACCCGTAACAGGGCTTCGGGGGAACTACAGACCTGTAGTTCCCCCGAAGCCGTTTGCCGGGCGCCTGAGCGGAGCGTCAGGCGACCTCGGCGAGCTCCGGCTCGACGTCGAGGAGCACCGGCTCCGGCGCGCGCCGGTCGCGCAGCATCACCGTCGCGACGAGGAACGCCGCGAGGGAGAACGCCGCCGAGGTGAGGAACGCCGGCTCGACGCCGGGCACGAACTGGCCGGGTACGGCGCCGGTCGCGTAGACCGACACGATCGCCGCCACCCCCACCGCGCCACCGAGCTGCTGCGTGGTCTGGAGCAGGCCGGACGCGGAGCCGGCGTGCTCGGGCTCGACCCCGCCCAGGACGGTGGCCGTGATCGGCATGAAGATGAAGCCGGTCGACAGGCCCGCGATCAGCACCGGCCCGAAGACCGAGCCCCAGAAGGACGACGACGTCGTGAGCTGGCTGAGCCACAGGTAGCCGAGGACCATCGCCGAGGACCCGATCATCACCATGGTCCGCGCGCCCAGGATCGAGAGCAGCCGCGGGGTGACCCGCGACATCGCGAAGACGCCGAGGCTGAAGGGCAGGAACGCCGCGCCGGTGGCGAACGGGCCGAACCCCAGCACTCGCTCGTCGTACTGGACGACCAGGAAGAACATCGAGAAGTTCGCCCCGATCACCAGCGCCATCGCCATCAGGGCGCCGACCCGGCGCCGGTTGCGGACCAGGTGCGGCTGCACCAGCGGGTGCGGGTGGCGGACTTCGGTGCGGGCGAGCACGAGCAGGAGCAGCACGCCGACCGCGAAGCCGGCGATGGTGCGCACCGACAGCCAGCCGTGCTCGGGAGTGCCGATCAGCGACCAGACGATCGCGACCGCACCGAGCGTGGCGGTGACGGCGCCGACGACGTCGAAGCGGCCCTCGCGACGCGGGGTCTCGGTGACGAAGCGGCGGGCCGAGACCAGCACCGCGATGCCGATCGGGACGTTGATGAACAGCGTCCAGCGCCAGGAGCCCAGGTCGGTCACGACGCCGCCGAGCAGCAGGCCGATCGACGCGCCGGCCGAGGAGACCGCACCGAACAGGGCGAGCGCCCGGTTGCGGGCGGCCTCGTCAGGTGCGCTGGTGGTGAGCAGGGCCAGCACGCTGGGTGCGGCCATCGCCGCGCCGGCACCCTGCAGGGCCCGGGCCAGCACGAGCTGGGTCGGGGTCTGCGCGAGGCCGCCGAGCAGCGAGAAGACGGTGAACATGGTCAGGCCGATCTCGAACATCCGGAGCCGGCCGCGGACGTCACCGAGGCGTCCGCCGAGCAGGAGAAGCCCGCCGAAGGCGAGCGTGTAGGCGTTGAGCACCCACGAGAGCGACGCCGGCCCGAAGCCCAGGTCGGTGTCGATCCGGGGGAGGGCGACGTTCACGACGGTGGCGTCGAGCACGAGCATCAGCTGGGCCACCAGCACGATCGCCACCCCGGTCGCGACGCGGCCGGCGTTGGGCGGAAGGTCCGTGGGGAGAGCACGGGTCGAACGGGTTGTGAGGGCTGTCTGCTGGGAAGAAGACACGGGATGGATCCTGTTCTGGCCCCGAGGCCGGGGCCGAGGTACTCTTAGCGGAGAAGTTCTCCGGTTGGAGACCAATATACGGAGAGTGTCTCCGTTTGGCAAGTGAGGTGGAGCATGCGCGCCGATGCGCAGCGCAACCGCGAACGACTCATCGAGGTCGCGCGGGAGGTATTTCGCGAGCAGGGGTACGACGCTTCGCTCGACGAGGTCGCCAAGCGCGCCGGCGTCGGCGCCGGCACCCTCTATCGCCACTTCCCGAGCCGCGAGGTGCTGCTCGACGCGATCATGCAGAGCTGGGTCGACCGGGTGAACGAGTCCGCCGACAAGGTGCTCACCCACGAGGGATCGCCGCGCGACCTGCTGCTGGCGTGGTTCGAGTCCTACGTCGCGCTGATCAGCCTGCACAAGGGCGGCCCGGCCAAGATCACCAAGGCCATGGGCGACGCCAGCTCCCCGATCGTCACCAAGTGCCAGACCCTGACCGCCGCCACCGACCGGATCGTCGAGCGGCTCGACGCCGAGCACGCCCTGCGCGAGCACGTCGAGGCCGTGCAGATGGCCCGTCTGGTCGGCGGGGTCGCGGCCGTGGCCGACAACGCCGACCTCGACCAGGCCGCCGTACGCCCCCTGCTCGAGGTCATCGCCGACGGACTGCTCGTCCCGAGCGACGCCCGGTCCGGAGCCGACGCAGTCCGGTCCTGACCAGCGGAGCGAGCTTGTTCGCCAGTGGCCCGCTCGGCCGCTGCCCGGCGCCACTCGCGTCACACATCCGGGGCACTCCTGGCACTTCTCGGGGGTTGCAACGGCCGAGAAGTGACGGGATCCCCGGTCAGCCGGGTATCCCGACAGCCGGCTCCGCGCACACCGAAGCCCGTACGCCGGCGGGT
>JAWWPM010000089.1:0-8415 GCA_033854915.1 Nocardioidaceae bacterium | reverse complement strand
TCCACCGAAGACGATCGCGACGCGGGGCTTCCGTTGCTCGGTCATCGCACGCGACCCTACCGGGGCACGAACGACGCACCTCGCGGTGAGGGGTCGCGTGTCCGGCCAGGGGTGGCCCGACCACGGCGGCGACCACGCGCCGTACCCTCTGGAGCATGCCCGAACCGACCTGGTCCCCTGCCACCACGGCCGTCACCGCCGGCCGTCCGGAGCACGTTCCCGACTCGCCGCTGAACGTGCCGATCACGATGGCGTCGACCTACGTCGCGGGCGGCGACCTGGAGTACGGCCGCTACGGCAACCCGACGTGGACGGCCTTCGAGGAAGCGCTGGGAGCCCTCGAAGGCGGCCGTTGCCTGTCGTTCGCGTCGGGCCTGTCGGTCGTCGCGACCGTGCTCGACCTGGTCGGTCAGGGCGCCACCGTGGTCGCGCCCCGGCACGCCTACAACGGGACCGTGATGCAGCTGGCCGACCTGGAGTCGCGGGGCCGGGTCACCGCCAACCTGGTCGACATCACCGACACCGAAGCGGTGGTGAAGGCCTGCGACGACGCGGCCCTGGTCTGGCTCGAGTCGCCGACCAACCCGGCCCTTGAGATCGCGGACATCGAGACGATCGCCGTGGCCGCCCACGAGGCAGGGGCCTATGTCGTCGTCGACAACACGTTCGCCACTCCCCTGCGCCAGCGGCCGCTGACGATGGGCGCCGACCTCGTCGTGCACTCGGCGACCAAGTACCTCTCCGGCCACGCGGACGCCGTGCTCGGTGCCGTGGTGGTCACCGACGACCAGCTGTACGACGTGCTCAAGGGGAGGCGCGACCTGATCGGCGCGATCCCCGGGACCCTGGAGGCGTGGCTCGCACTGCGCGGGCTGCGGACGCTGCACCTGAGGGTCGACCGGGCCGAGAGCAACGCCCAGGACCTGGTCCGGCGGCTCGGTGCGCACGACGCCGTCGACGAGGTCCGCTACCCGGGCTTCGGCGGGATCGTCTCGATCGTGCTCGCGGGCGGCGCCGACGCGGCCGACCGGCTCACCCACGGCACGGCCCTGTGGGTGCACGCCACGTCGCTGGGTGGCGTCGAGTCCACGCTCGAGCGCCGGCGCCGGTGGAAGTCGGAGCCGGCCACGATCCCCGACGGGCTGGTGCGGCTCAGTGTCGGGATCGAGGACGTCGACGACCTCTGGAGCGACCTGTCCGCCGTACTCGACGCGCTGGCCTGACGGGCTACTCGCGTTCGGCCTTGGTCTCCCGGGCGACGAAGGCCTCCATCATCTGCGGGGCGGTCATCCGTCCCGCGACGACGGCCTCGACGTGCTCGGCGATGGGGGCGTCGACATCGAGCTTCTCGGCCAGGGCGAGCAGCGACGAGCAGGACTTGGCGCCCTCCGCGACCTGCCGGGTCGACGCGACGATCTCCTCGGTGGTCATGCCGAGCCCGAGCTTCTCCCCGAAGGTCCGGTTGCGCGAGAGCGGTGAGGAGCACGTCGCCACCAGGTCGCCCAGACCGGCCAGCCCCATCAGCGTCAGCGGGTCGGCGCCCATCGCCACGGCCAGCCGCGCGGTCTCCGCGAGACCCCGGGTGATCACCGAGGCCGTGGTGTTGTCACCGAACCCGAGACCCACCGCCATCCCGACCGACAGCGCCACGACATTCTTGTAGGCACCGCCCAGCTCGCAGCCGACGACGTCGAGGCTAGTGTAGGGGCGGAAGGCCGGCCCGTGCACGAGGTCCTGCACCCGCTGGGCGACGTCCTCGTCGGCACAGGCCACGACGGAAGCCGCCGGCTCCCGTTGCGCGATCTCGTGGGAGAGGTTGGGCCCGCTGACCACCGCGATCCGGCTCGGGCCGGCGTCGGTGACCTCGGCGATCACCTCGCTCATGCGACGCAGCGTGCCGAGCTCGACGCCCTTCATCAGCGAGACCATCACCGCCGACGACGGGATGTACGGCGCCCACTGCTCGAGGTTGGGCCGGAACGTCTGCGACGGTACGGCGAAGACGACCAGGTCGGCGCCGTGCAGCGCCCGCTCGGTGTCGTGGGTGGCGGTCACGCTCGGCGGCAGCTCGACCCCCGGCAGGTAGTCGGTGTTCTCCCGGCGGCGGTTGATGGTGTCGCAGACCTCCTCCCGGCGCGCCCACAGGGTGACGTCGTTGCCGGCGTCGGCGAGCACGAGAGAGAACGCCGTCCCCCAGGATCCCGCTCCGAGCACGGAGACCCGGGTCATGGCCGCTCCTTCTTGGTGGGGTTGCCGGTCGGCCGGATCCCGGCCCTGCGCGGGTCGAACCGCTCGGCCGGGGCGGGCTCGTGCCGCAGGTCCGCCACGAGGGCGGTGAGCGCGTCCATGATCCGTGCGGTCGCCCGGTTGATCACCTCGAGGGTGCGCGGCTGCGTGGCCGCGAGGTCGTCGAGCGGCACCGGGTCACCGACCTTCATGGTGATCTGGGTGCGGGGGAACACGTGCGGCTTCTTGGCGTAGGGATACAGCAGGTCGTGCGCCCCCCACTGCCCGATCGGGATCACCGGCGCCCCGGTCTCGAGGGCGATCCGTGCCGCACCGGACTTGCCGGCCATCGGCCACAGGTCGGGGTCGCGGGTCAGTGTCCCCTCGGGATAGACCACGACACACTCCCCTGCCCGCACCGCCTGCACCGCCGCGTCGAAGGCGCCGATCGCGTTCTTGCTCAGTCGCTCGACCGGGATCTGGCCGGCGGAGCGCAGGAAGTAACCGAGCGCGCGGTTCTTGAAGAGGCCGGACTTGGCGAGGTAACGAGGCATCCGGCCGTGGTCGTAGACGATGTGCGCGGCGGTCAGCGGGTCGATGTGCGAGACGTGGTTGAACACGAGGATGCAGCCGCCGGTGGCCGGGATCTTGTCGCCGTCGATCCAGGTGCGCTTGGTGGTGGCCAGCAGGGTCGGCTTCACGATCGGCACCGCGACGTTCCATGCCCAGCCGCGCTTCTGCTGCAGCGGTCGCACGGGTCGCACCGTCACCTGCGTCCTCCCACGTTCGTCGGCCGGCACCTCCCGCCAGCGGGTCGAGTGCAGGCTACTCGGTCGGCGCCCCCGCAACGGCTCCCTGACAGGATCGACGCGATGCCAACTTCTGGGCCAACTTCTGGGTACGTCGTACTCCTCCCGGTGAAGCCACCGGCGCGCGGCAAGTCGCGCCTCGAGGTCGACCCGGTGCGGCGCCGAGCCCTGGCCGCAGCGTTCGCTCTCGACACCGCACGCGCGTGCCTGGCCGCGGACGGTGTGGTCGCCGTGCTCGCGGTGACCGACGACGCCCGTTTCGCCAGTGAGCTGCGCAACGCTGGGTGCGAGACGATCCCGGACGGGGTCGCCCAGGACCTCAACGAGAGCCTGCGCCTGGCCGCGGCGGAGGCCAGGCGTCGCTGGCCCGACGGCGTACCCGTCGCGGTGTGTGCCGACCTGCCGGCCCTGCAACCGGTCGACCTCGAGACGGTGCTGACCGGGGGCTCCGGAGCCCGGTTCGTGGCCGACCGCGAACGCGTCGGCACGACGCTCTACACCGCGGCGTACGACGCATTCGCGCCCCGCTTCGGACGTCGCTCGCGACAGGCGCACCTCGACGGCGGCGCATCGGAGGTGACCGGCGACCTCGCTTCGCTGCGTCTCGACGTCGACGATGCCGCGGCGCTCACGGCCGCAGAGGCACTCGGGGTCGGTGCGCACACGCGCCTCGCCCTGCTGTCCTGACCCGAACCCGAAGCGGTCCGGACGCAGCGAAGGGGGCCACCGGACGGTGGCCCCCTTCGACTGGTGTGGTCAGGACTTCTTGGCGGTCTTCTTGGCCGGAGCCTTCTTGGCCGGAGCCTTCTTGGCTGTCGCCTTGGTCGCCGTCTTCTTCGCGGGCGCCGTCTTCTTCGCGGCCGAGGACGCCGACTTGGTCGCCGTCTTCTTCGCCGGCGCCGTCTTCTTGGCCGGAGCGGCCTTCTTGGCCGTGGAGGTCGCCTTCTTGGCTGCGGCGGCCGGAGCGGCCAACGTCAGCTTGGGGAGCTTCTTCGCACCCGACACGACGTTCTTGAGGTCCGCGCCCGCAGAGAACTTCGGCACGGCCGTCTTCTTCGCCTTGATGCGTGCGCCGGTCTGTGGGTTGCGCACCCAGCGTGCCTCACGGATACGCTTTTCGAACGAGCCGAATCCCGTGATCGCGACCTTCTCGCCCTTGGCCACCTCGCGAGTGATCGTGTCCAGGACGGACTCCAGCGCGTGCTGCGCCTGCTTGCGGTTCCCCTCGTAGCGCGCAGCGAGCGCGTCGATGAGCTGAGACTTGTTCACGGCTTCCCTTCCAGCGAAAACGATCGTGGTCGGACGGGTGTCCGACATTCTTCGGGGCACGCTAGTACCCCCAGCACGTCTCGACGTCACTCACGACACTGTTCTTGTGAACTTTTTTCGTGAGAATCCGGCTCAACTGCGCCATTCTCGGCGTTCCGCGAGCAACACGGGGTCACCCCAAAGGGGTGATCTGCCGGCAGAACCGCGTGTGGTGCTCGAGCTCGACGACCTCGACAAAGCCGCAATTCTCGAGGACGCGTCGACTCGGGACGTTGCCGTGGCTCACTCCCGCGAACAGCTCCGTAGCACCGAGGAACGCGGCGTGGTCGACGATCGCGCGCACGCTCGCCGTCGCGAATCCCTTGCCCTGCTGGGGATTCGTCACCCAGTAGCCCACGCTGTACTTCGGCGGGTCCACCGGCACCAGCACGATCCGGCCGACCAGCTCCTCGTCGTCGAGCCACATCCCGAACGAGTGCGCCACTGCGCCGGCGTCGCCGTCGAGGTCGAACTGCCCACGCCACTGCTCCACCGTGGTGGCGATCTCGTCGCGATAGTCCCCGGACGACATCAGATGGTCGGCGTTCTCCGCCAACAACTGCTGGAGATTCTCGGCATCCGCGGGCACATGCGACCGCAAGGTCAGCCGAACGACCTCCGTCAGCAGCCTCATCGCTGCGTCGCTTCCGGTCTCCAGGTGCCACAGATGCTCAGAGACTGCTCCATACGTAGACGCTCTCATCGTGGCGCGCCGCCTTGCGGCACAGGTCCAACAGCGCGACGCACAGACGCCGCACCTGCTCGGGTTCGGCCCGGTCGAGCACGAACTCCTCGGTCTGTGCCCACCATCGCCCGAGAGCGTCCTGGTCAGAAAGGGGGACGTCGGCCAGTGCGTCGCGCACCACGTCGTCGAAGCGATGGACCGTCGGGGTCTCCCAGTTGTCCGGGCCGATCGGCTCGTCCGGCGACACCTGGATGAGGGCCACCGCGCGAGGAGTCCAGTCCCTGTCGGTGACCCGAGCGAAGAGCTTCCCGACCCGCACGGTCGGCTCCACCCACGTGGTCTCCACGAGGCCGCTCGCTGCGGTGGCCGAGGGGCCGCCCGGCGGATCGGCAGCCTGTCGTGCGCTCTGGTCACCGGCCGCCCGGAAGTAGTCGTAGCTCGCGCCCATGGGGCGAGACCCTAGAGCGTGGCCGGCTTCCAGGACGGGCGTTTGTGCTCGTAGGCCGTGATCTCGGCCTCGTGGGTCAGGGTGAGCGCGATGTCGTCGAGGCCCTCGAGCAGCCGCCAGCGCGTGTAGTCATCGATGTCGAAGGAGTCCTCGACGGCATCGGGACCCGAGCCGGCGCGCACGGTGCGCGTGGTCAGGTCGACCGTGATCGTCGTACCGGGCTCGGCCTCGAGCAGGTCCCACAACCGGAGCACGACCTTGTCGTCGACCTGCGCGGCGAGCAGGCCCGCGTTGCCGGAGTTGCCACGGAAGATGTCGCCGAAGCGCGGGGAGATGACCACGCGGAAGCCGTAGTTCTGCAGGGCCCATACGGCGTGCTCGCGTGACGAGCCGGTCCCGAAGTCGGGGCCGGCCACCAGCACCGAGCCCGCGGAGTAGGCCGGCTGGTTGAGCACGAAGCCGGGATCGTTGCGCCACGCGGCGAAGAGGCCGTCCTCGAATCCGGTGCGGGTCACCCGCTTGAGGTAGACCGCCGGGATGATCTGGTCGGTGTCGACGTTGCTGCGCCGCAGCGGGACGCCGATGCCGGTGTGGGTGGTGAAGGCGTCCATCACTGAGCTCCCGTCGTCTCGTGGTCTCGACTCGGCTCGACCACCGATGACAGGTCCGCGGGCGAGCTGAGGGTGCCGCGGATCGCGGTCGCGGCCGCCACCGGCACCGAGACCAGGTGGGTGCGGCCGCCCTTGCCCTGGCGACCCTCGAAGTTGCGGTTGGACGTCGACGCGCTGCGCTCCTGCGGAGCCAGCTGGTCGGGGTTCATGCCCAGGCACATCGAGCAGCCGGCACCGCGCCACTCTCCACCGGCCTCCTTGATGATCACGTCGAGACCTTCGTCCTCGGCCTGGAGCCGCACCCGCACCGAGCCGGGCACGACGAGCAGCCTGGTGCCCTCGGCGACCTTGCGGCCCTCGAGGATGGCGGCCGCGACCCGGAGGTCCTCGATCCGGCCGTTGGTGCAGGAGCCGACGAACACGGTGTCGACCGCGATGTCGCGCATCGCGGTGCCGGCCTCGAGGCCCATGTACTCCAGCGCCTTGCGAGCACCGACGCGGTCGCTCTCCTCCTCGAAGTCGACCGGGTCGGGCACCGAACCGCTCAGCGGCACGCCCTGCCCAGGGTTGGTGCCCCAGGTGACGAACGGCGTGACCGCGCTCGCGTCGAGGGTGATCTCCTTGTCGAAGTGCGCGTCGCCGTCGGTCACCAGCGTGCGCCACTGGGCGACCGCGGTGTCCCAGTCGTCACCCTGCGGCGCGCCGGGACGCCCGCACAGATAGCGGTACGTCGTCTCGTCGGGCGCGATCAGCCCGGCCTTCGCGCCCCACTCGATGCTCATGTTGCAGACCGTCATCCGGGCCTCCATCGAGAGCGCCTCGATGGCAGGACCGCGGTACTCCACGACGTACCCCTGACCGCCGCCGGTGCCGGTCTGGGTGATCAGGGTGAGCACGAGGTCCTTGGCGGTGACGTCGTCGGGCAGGGTGCCGGTGACGTTGACCGCCATCGTCTTCGGGCGCTGCTGCGGGAGGGTCTGGGTGGCCAGCACGTGCTCGACCTCGGAGGTGCCGATGCCGAAGGCCAAGGCGCCGAACGCGCCGTGGGTGGAGGTGTGGGAGTCGCCGCACACGATCGTCATGCCGGGCTGGGTCAGGCCGAGCTGCGGGCCGACGACGTGGACGATGCCCTGCTCGACGTCACCGAGGGCGTGCAGGCGGACGCCGAACTCGCCGGCATTGCGACGCAGCGTCTCGACCTGGGTGCGGGAGACGGGATCCTTGATCGGCTGGTCCCAGTCCAGGGTGGGGACGTTGTGGTCCTCGGTGGCCAGCGTCAGGTCGGGACGGCGCACCTTCCGGCCGGCCAGGCGGAGCCCGTCGAACGCCTGGGGGGAGGTCACCTCGTGGATCAGGTGCAGGTCGATGAACAGCAGGTCGGGCTCGTCGCCCGCCGGACCGGACGACCGCACCAGATGCTCGTCCCAGACCTTCTCGGCCAGGGTCTTCCCCATGTCGTTGCCTCACTCCCGCCTCGTCGTCGAGACCGGCCCACCCCCGGTAAAGCGGTGCGCCCGTCGAGGGACACGTTACAACTTGCGTCCCATGATCTGAGACGGCAGTATTGCCATATGGACAACACAAGCGGCGTCGGGGTCCTGGACAAGGCCGCCCTGGTGCTCACCGCGCTCGAGTCCGGCCCAGCCACCCTGGCCGGGCTGGTCACCGCCACCGGGCTGGCGCGGCCCACCGCCCACCGACTCGCGGTGGCCCTCGAGCACCACCGCCTGGTCGCCCGCGACCTGCAGGGCCGCTTCGTGCTCGGCCCGCGTCTCGCGGAGCTCTCCGTGGCCGCCGGCGAGGACCGCCTGCTCGCTACCGCCGGCCCCGTGCTGGCCCGGCTGCGCGACATCACCGGCGAGTCGTCGCAGCTGTGGCGCCGCCAGGGCGACTATCGCGTCTGCGTGGCCGCCGCCGAACGCCCCTCCGGCCTGCGCGACACCATCCCGGTCGGCTCCCAGCTGACCATGCGCGCCGGCTCGGCCGCCCAGATCCTGCTCGCCTGGGAAGACCCTGAGCGCATCCACCGCGGCCTCCAGAACGCCGCGTTCTCCGCGGCCGCCCTGTCCGGCATCCGCCGGCGGGGCTGGGCCCAGTCGATCGGCGAGCGCGAGCAAGGCGTGGCCTCGGTGTCCGCCCCGGTCCGCTCCCCCAGCGGCAAGATCGTGGCCGCGGTGTCGGTCAGCGGCCCGCTCGAGCGGTTGTCGCGCCAGCCCGGCCGGATGCACGCGCCCGCGGTGGTGGCCGCGGCCGAGCGGCTCTCGGAGTCGCTGCGCCGCGCCGCTGCCGAGTAGGCGGCCGCACTCAGAAGAGCGCGTCCTGCTCGAG
>JAWWPM010000088.1:0-3058 GCA_033854915.1 Nocardioidaceae bacterium | reverse complement strand
GGAGACCGTCGTACCGGCGGGCGAGGGGATGAAGCTCGCCCTGCGGGGTGACCTGCTCGAGGCCGAGGACCAGCAGCTGGTGGGCGCCTTCGCGTCCCAGGTCGCCGCGGTCCTGGACCGGATCCGGCTCAGCGCCGCCGCCGCGGACGCCTCCACGCTGGCCCAGGCCGACAAGATGCGTACGGCGCTGCTGGCCGCCGTCGGCCATGATCTCCGGACCCCGCTGGCCGCCGCGAAGGCGGCGGTGTCCAGCCTGCGCAGCAAGGACGTCGCCCTGGTCCGTGAGGACCGTCGCGAGCTGCTGGCCGCGGCCGACGAGTCGCTGGACCGGTTGGCGGCGCTGGTCGAGAACCTGCTCGACATGTGCCGGCTCCAGGCCGGTGCGATGTCGTTGCACGTGCAGCCGACCGCGGTCGTCGAGGTGGCGGCTCGGGCGCTGGTCGTCCTCGGCCCGGAGGGACGGCAGGTGCTGGTCGACGTGCCCGAGGACCTGCCGCCGGTGCTCGCCGATCCCGGGCTGCTGGAACGCGTGCTCGCCAACGTGGTCGGCAACGCGCTGCGCTTCTCCCCGGCGGGACAGCCCCCGGTGCTCCGGGCCAGCCGGCTCGGCGGCCGGGTGGAGATCCGCGTGGTCGACCGCGGGCCGGGCATCCCCGAGGACGCCCGCGACCGGGTCTTCCTGCCCTTCCAGCGGCTCGGGGACACCGACAACACCAACGGCATCGGCCTCGGCCTCGCGCTCTCGCGCGGGCTGTCCGAGGCGATGGGTGGCCGGCTCGACCCGGAGGAGACCCCGGGCGGCGGGCTGACCATGGTGCTCTCCCTCACGGCGGCCACCGAGCAGGCACTCGAGCCCGGTCGGCGCGAACGGGCCGCCGAGCAGGTGGTCGAGCAGTGACGCGCGTGCTGGTGGTCGACGACGAGCCGCAGATCCTGCGGGCGCTCGCGATCAACCTGCGGGCCCGCGGCTACGAGGTGCACACGGCCGGCACCGGCACCGACGCGCTCGCGGTCGCGGCGGCGCACGTGCCGGAGCTGGTGGTGCTCGACCTCGGGCTGCCGGACATGGACGGAACCGACGTGATCGCGGGGCTGCGCGGCTGGAGCGCGGTGCCGATCCTGGTGCTCTCCGGTCGGTCGGACAGCTCGGACAAGGTCGACGCCCTCGACGCCGGCGCCGACGACTACGTGACCAAGCCGTTCGGCATGGACGAGCTGCTGGCCCGGATGCGCGCCATGGTGCGCCGCTCCGGACAGGGGACGGACGACCTCCCCGTCGTGCAGGTCGGCGACGCGACCGTCGACCTCGCCGCGCGCCGGGTGACCAGGGACGGGTCCGACGTACGCCTCACGCCGACGGAGTGGCACCTGCTCGAGGTGCTGCTCCGCCACCCGGGACGGCTGCTGAGCCAGCGGCAGCTGCTGACCGAGGTGTGGGGACCGGGCTACGAGACCGCCCAGGGCAACCTGCGGCTCTACATGGCCCAGCTGCGGCGCAAGCTCGAACCCGACCCGGCCCGGCCGCGGCACCTGCTCAACGAGCCCGGGATGGGCTACCGCTTCGAACCCTGACCGGGTCGAGTGCTGCAGCGGTTGCCAGGGCAACCAGCCCAGCACTCGACCCGGAAGGCGTCACTCGATCGGGCGCAGCTCGTCGGCGTAGGACAGGGACACCCGCTTGAGCAGGCCGCCCTCGTCGACGCGGTACTGGCCCATCCGCCACAGGGGCGGGCTGTAGGCGTGGACCGACACCGACCCGTGCACGGCACCGTTGAGCCGGTGGATGTGGTCGGGCGCGAACGAGAACGTGGTGCCCGCGGGCACGCGGGTCTCGACGGCGCCGGCGGCCCGGGTGAGGTTGTTCTCGACCAGCTCACCGGACACCACCCGCACCGCCCCGCTGGACACGTCGTGGTCGTGCCAGCCGGTGTCGTTCTCCGGCGTCCAGCAGAGCAGCCAGACGTCGACGTGCGCGTCGCGGTGCAGCGAGACGTAGACCCGGTCCTGGTCGTCGAACGCGACGTGGTGACCCCAGGTCTCCGGTCGCGCGGCGATCCCGTCGACGAGAACCTCGAGCTCGGCGGGGGCCAGGTCGCGCCCGGTCGGTACGCCGGCCTCGGCCATCACGCCGGTGACCGCGGTCAGCTCGCGAACGCCCATGCCTTCTCCCCTCCCCGGTCGCGGTCGAGGCCGCCGAGCAGCCGCGCCGGGTTGGTGACGCGGATCGCGTGGGTCGCCGCCTCGCCGAACAGCTCGCGGACCGGCTCCCCGTAGGGCCGGTCGGAGCCGAGCACCAGCGCGTCGATGCCGAGCACCCGGACCAGCGCGTCGTGGGCACGGGGCCCGTAGCCGGCCGCGTCGACGTACAGCAGCGGGTCGAGTGCCAGGTCCTCGCCGCCGCGGAGGACGTGCCGCTCGTGGTGCAGCGGAGCGAGCCCGGCACCGGCGGCGAACACCAGCCGGAGCGACCCGAACGCGGACCGGCCGGCGTAGGACTGCCAGCCCCACCACGCGGCCTGGAGCTGGCCGACGTACCCGACGACGGGCGCCCACCAACCCGGTCCGGAGCCGTCCAGCGGACCGCGCGTCACCGGACCCGGGTGCACCAGCACGGGCTTGTCGGCGTGCTCGGCGGCCGCGCGCAGCGGGGGCGAGCGCTCCCAGGCCGCGGCCGAGAGGAGCTGGGTCGCCGGGAGCTGCACTCCGACGAACCGGTCCTCGCGCAGCAGCGCCGCCAGCTCGGTCGGGTCGGGGTCGGTGACGGGCAGGGACGCCCAGCCGCGGAAGTGCGGCGGCAGCGCGAGCAGCCCCCGGTGCCAGGCGTCCACGAGCAGCGTGGCTTCGGGACGCGGCAGCGCCTCGATCCCGAGCGGCGCGGAGAGGCTGAGGCAGGCAGAGCCGACCTCCGCGTCGTGGTCCGCCGCGACGCGCGCCGCGGGGTCATGGTCCGACGGGTCCACGACGTACGGCGGTTCGCCGTCCGTGTGGAGCGTCCAGCCGCGCAGGTACGGCGGTCGGCTGCGGGCGCGCAGCCGGTCGACGAGCTCCTCGGGCCACA
>JAWWPM010000087.1:0-6922 GCA_033854915.1 Nocardioidaceae bacterium | reverse complement strand
GAGAAGAAGTTGACCAGCGAGATCGGCTCGGTGAGCTCGAAGAGACGCCGGGCGACGGGTCCGCGATGCGACATGGGGGTCATCTCCTGTACTCGTGACGGCACCCTCGTGGACCGCCTCCTCACTGGTACGACGAACGGGCCGGCCGCCAGACGACAACGGCGTCCCAACCTGGCTCGTTGCGGCTAGACCACGCTGAGCGGGAGCAGCTGCTTGCCGGTGGGGCCGATCTGGATCTCGGTGTTCATCTCGGGGCAGACGCCGCAGTCGTAGCAGGGGGTCCAGCGGCAGTCCTCGACCTCGGGAACCGAGTCGGGGTCGGCGGCGACGGCGAGGGCGTCCTCCCAGTCCGACCAGAGCCAGTCCTTGTCGAGCCCGGAGTCGAGGTGGTCCCAGGGCAGCACCTCGTCGTAGTCGCGCTCGCGCAGGGTGTACCAGTCCAGGTCGACGCCTGTCCCGGCCAGACCGCGCTCGGCGGCGGCTGCCCAGCGGTCGTAGGAGAAGTGCTCCGACCAGCCGTCGAAGCGGCCGCCATCGCGCCAGACCTCCTCGATCACCGCACCGACCCGGCGGTCGCCGCGGGAGAGCAGTCCCTCGATGGTGCCCGGCTTGCCGTCGTGGTAGCGGAAGCCGATCGCCCGGCCGTAGCGCTTGTCGGCCCGGACGAGGTCGCGCAGCTTCTTGAGCCGCTCGTCGGTGGTCACGTGGTCGAGCTGAGCCGCCCACTGGAACGGCGTGTGCGGCTTGGGTACGAAGCCGCCGATCGAGACCGTGCAGCGGATGTCGTTGTGGCCGGTGACCTCGCGGCCCTTGGCGATCACCTTCTTCGCCAGGTCGGCGATCTCGAGGACGTCCTCGTCGGTCTCGGTGGGCAGTCCGCACATGAAGTAGAGCTTCACCTGACGCCAGCCGTTGGCGTACGCCGTTGCGACGGTGCGGATCAGGTCGTCCTCGTCGACCGCCTTGTTGATCACCTTGCGCATCCGGACGCTGCCCCCCTCGGGGGCGAAGGTGAGCCCGGAGCGGCGGCCGTTGCGGGAGAGCTCGTTGGCCAGGGTGACGTTGAAGGCGTCGACCCGGGTCGAGGGCAGCGAGAGCGAGACGTTGGTGCCGTCGTACCGGTCGGCGAGCCCCTTGGCCACCTCGCCGATCTCGGTGTGGTCGGCGCTGGAGAGCGAGAGCAGCCCGACCTCCTCGAAACCGGACATCCGGATGCCGTTCTCGACCATGTCGCCGATGGTCTGCAGCGACCGCTCGCGGACCGGGCGGGTGATCATGCCGGCCTGGCAGAAGCGGCAGCCGCGGGTGCAGCCACGGAAGATCTCCACGCTGAACCGCTCGTGCACGGTCTCGGCCAGCGGTACCAGCGGCTTGGCCGGGTAGGGCCACGCGTCGAGATCCATCAGCGTGTGCTTGCGCACCCGGAACGGGATGCCGGGCTTGTTGGGGACGACCGCCTCGATGGTGCCGTCCTCGGCGTAGGCAACGTCGTAGAACTTCGGCACGTAGATGTTCTCCGAGACCGACAGTCGCCGCAGCAGCTCGTCCCTGCCCCCGGGCCGGCCCTCGCCCTTCCACTCGCGGACAACCTCGGAGATCGCGAGCACGACCTCCTCGCCGTCACCGAGCACCGCCGCGTCGATGAAGTCGGAGACCGGCTCGGGGTTGAAGGCGGCATGCCCGCCCGCGAGCACGATCGGGTCGTCGTCTCCGCGGTCGACGGCGTGGAGCGGGATCGCGCCCAGGTCGAGGGCGTTGAGCAGGTTGGTGTAGCCCAGCTCGGTGGAGAAGCTGATGCCGAGCACGTCGAAGTCGCGCACCGGGCGGTGACCGTCGACGGTGAACTGCGGGATCTGGTCGGATCGCATCACCGCCTCCATGTCGGGCCACACGGCGTACGACCGCTCGGCGAGGATCCACTCCCGCTCGTTGAGCACCTCGTAGAGGATCTGCACGCCCTGGTTGGGCAGGCCGACCTCGTAGGCGTCGGGGTACATCAGCGCCCAACGCACGGTCGGGCCCCCGTCGAACGCGGCGGCACAGTCCCAGTCCTTGACGGTCGAGTTGAGCTCGCCGCCGACGTACTGGATCGGCTTCGCCACCGAAGGGAGCCTCGGCTCCAGGCGCGGGAAGACGGACTGTCCTGCGGGCACGGCACACCTCGGCACATCGGGGAAACCACCAGCCTACGACGAGCCGTTGCCGCCCGACGAACCACAGGAGCACAATCCGAGGAAGTCTTCGACGGGGGGAAACATCCATGGCCGAGATCAGGCAGGGACGGTGGACCGCCAAGGTCGACGGGGACTTCGTGGTCTTCCTGATCGGTGCCCGGCTCAACGCGCGGCACCCGGTGCGGTCCTTCCAGGACCTCGGCGGCAACCGCGGGATGCGACACATGCTCGACTACCTCATGCAGCACCCGGAGAAGGGGTTGTTGGGATACCAGTCCCACCTGCCCAGCCTCACCACGGTGCAGTACTGGCGCTCGTTCGACCATCTCGAGCGCTTCGCCCGGGACGAGTCCGATCCTCACCTCGCCCCGTGGCGCTCCTACTGGAGGCGGGTCGGCCGCAGCGGCCGCACCGGGATCTGGCACGAGACGTACCTCGTGCGCGGCGGGGAGTACGAAGCGGTCTACGGCAACATGCCGTCGTTCGGCCTGGCCAAGGCGACCGAGTCGGTCACCCTGGCCTCGGACACCACCGCCCGGCGGCGACTCCGGAACGCGGACGGTTGAGATGTACGCCGTCCGCGCCGGGACGTGCTTCGACGGGGAGACCTTCCGGCCGGGTGGTGCGACCGTCCTGGTCGAAGGCGAGCAGATCCTCGGCGTCGAGTCGTTCGGGTACGACGTGCCTGCCGGATGCGAGGTGGCGTCGTACGACGGGACCCTGCTGCCGGGGCTGTTCGACTGCCACGTGCACCTGGTCTCCGACTCGAGCCCGGGCAGCCTCGAACGCGCCGGGGCAGCCTCCGATGACGAGCTCGACGCCCTCATCGCGACTTCCATGGAGCAGCACGTGGTCGCGGGCGTGACGACGGTCCGCGACCTCGGCGACGTCCGCTACCGCACGCTGGTCGCCCGCGACCGGCGCACGCCCGGCGAGCCGCGGGTGGTCGCGGCCGGGCCACCGCTGACCGTCGATGCGGGTCACTGCCACTACCTCGGCGGCGCGGTGACGGGTGTCGAAGGGGCTCGGGCTGCGGTCCTCGAGCGCGCCGAACGCGGTGCCGACGTGGTCAAGGTGATGGCCAGCGGCGGGATGCTGACCTTCGAGAGCGACGTGTTCGGGGTGCAGTTCGGCGACGAGGAGCTGGCGGCCATCGTGTCGACCGCTCACGACCTGGGCCTGCGGGTCCTCGCACACAGCCACTCGGAGGCCGGCGTGCGTCAGGCCGTCGGGGTGGGCGTCGACGGGCTGGAGCACGGCACCTGCTTGACCGAAGAGGGTCCCTCGGTCCCGCACGAGCTGTTCGAGGAGATCGCGGTGCGGGGCATCACGGTCGACCCGACCCTGGGCATGGACCCCGGGCGGATGCCCCCGCCCGACCAGATCCCGCCGGCGATGCGGGCCCTGATGGAGCGCTATCGACTCACCCCGGCCACGTTCAAGGAGATCCGCACCGCCCAGGTCGCGGCCGCCCACCGGGCCGGGGTCCGGATCGTGACCGGTCTGGATGCCGGGGCGGCGCCGATCAAGCCGCACGGTGCGGTCTGGCGAGCGGTAGCCCAGCTGGCCGACGCCGGGTTCGCCGCCGGCGAGGCGCTGGCCACGGCAACCTCGGTGGCGGCCGGGGACTGCGGGCTCGGGGGTACGACGGGGCGCCTGGCCGCGTCGTACGCCGCCGACCTGCTGGTCGTCGACGGCGACCTGGCGGCCGACCTGACCGCGCTGGCACGTCCGGTGCAGGTCGTGGTGCGTGGTCGGCGGCTGCGCTGAGCCGCTACTCCACGACCTCGGCCAGCCGGTCGAGCGCCGCCCGCGCGTCGGACAGGGCGTCCTCGGCATAGGTGATCATCTGCTCGAGCCCCTGGGCACCGAAGCGGTTGCCCACGCCGTCGACGGCCTCCGCGATGGCGGGGTCGATGTCGGTGGCGGCGGTGGGCTCCGGGTGCGCAGGGGTGTCGGTGGGGGCGTCGATCGAGTCCGAGCTACTCATGGGAAGCATCCAAACACAGCGCGGCGCCGGATCGGCCGAGGCGCTCAGCCCTTGACGTAGGACAGCTTCTCGCACACCAGCCCGTCGCGGAGCCGGAGCAGGTCGACCCCGCGCACGTGCCCGGGGCTCCCGTCGTCGTCGACCCACTCGAAGCGCCAGCGCAGCACGGCCCGGTCGCCACTGACGAACGACTCCTCCTCGACGAACGAAGGCTCGTGCGTCTCGCCGAACAGCTGGTCCCACATCGCCCGCACCTCGGCGGCCCCCTCGTGCTTCTCGCCGTCGGGGGCTGGGCCGGTCGCCTCGAACACGCAGTCCTGCGTCATCAAGGCCATGATCGCGTCCACGTCACCGGTGCCGAAGGCGGCCGAGAACCTCGCCAGCGCCGCGTGGTCGGGTCCCCAGGCCTCGTCGCGCCCGAAGTCGGCGAGGAGGTCGGCCCGCGCACCGCCGCGCGAGACGCCACGGGGTCCCACCATCCCGGCGCCGCGGTAGAGGTGCGCGCGGTCGGCGTACCAGGCGGACACCTCGGCGACCAGCTCCTCGTCGAGGCGGGTGTCCCCGCCAGTGGCGGCGGCGAGGTCCCAGGCGTGGACGAGGTGGTCGGTCGCGAGCTGGTGGACGTACTCCGCCATCTGCTCCTCGCCGTACGACAGGTGGACCGTGCCTCCCGTCGGCAGGAGCTCGGCGACCGCTGCGGTCGCCTCGGCCGCGGCCGATCGCGCACTGGCGAGTGGATCCTCGCCGAGCAGGTCACCGTCCAGGGTCGAGCCCACCTCGGCGATCGTGCGGCCGCGCATCAGCGGCCCGGTCCAGCGGTCCTCGCCCACCACATGGTTGACGAGGTCCCGGACCGTCCATCCGGCGCAGGGCGTCGGATCCCCCCAGCGGGCCGGGGTCACCGCCTCGACGCGATCGGTCCAGGCGTCCACCGTGCGCTGGTACAGCGTGCCCAGGTCCATGTGCGTCTCCCCGCCTCGCGACGGCCCGTGCACACGTGGTCCGAGACAGTGCCCGGTGCCGGCTCCATGCTGGCACCGGATCGGTTACGACGGAATGGCCCAGCCGGGCCGGGGTGAGGAGGGCTGGGCAGGGTTGTTGGCCTCTCCTGGTGCTTGTGGGGGGTTGCAGACCACCGCATGCACCAACTCCCCCGCTCAGGCGGGGGAACCGACGACGGCCCTAGACCTGGTCGGTGACCGGTGCGGTCGGGGCGGCCTCGGCGCGGGTGGCGGCGCTTGCCGAAGTGGCTCGGAGCTCGACCTTGGGCATCAGGAGCAGCACCAGGAACGCCAGCACGGCCACAGAGCCGGCCAGCAGGAACACCGTGTCCATCGACTCCGCGAAGCCGACCTTGAAGGGATGCGCGAGCACGGTCGGCATCCGCTGGATGATCGAGGAGTCGTCCTGCACCTGGGCCAGCACCCCCCCGCCCGGAGTCGGATGCAGGAAGGCGTCGGCGACCTGCCGGTCGAGGGGGTTCGAGCTCTGGGAGGCCGTCTGCACCGCCTGCTGGAAGGTGGGCGTCGACGACTCGGAGACGATGGCGGTCTTGATGTTGGCGCCGACACTGCCGAAGAGCACCGAGAGGAAGATGGCCACGCCGAGGGTGCCCCCGATCTGCCGGAAGAACGTCGCGGACGAGGTGGCCACGCCGATGTCGCGCGGGGGTACGGCGGACTGCAGGATCAGCAGCAGCGGCTGCATGCAGTTGCCCAGCCCGTAGCCGAGCACGAACATCACGGCCATCACCAGCAGCAGGTTGGTGTCGGCGGTGATCTGCGACAGACCGAACATGGCTGCGAAGATCAGCCCGGAGCCCAGGATCGGGAAGGCGCGGATCCGGCCGGTCCTGGAGATGATCTGGCCGGAGATGATCGAGGCGCTCATCATGCCCACGACCATCGGCAGCATCAGGAAGCCGGACCTCATCGGCGAGGCCCCGTGCACGATCTGCATGTAGAGCGGGAGCAGCATGATGCCGCCGAACATCGCGGCGCCGACGATGATGCTGGCCACGATCCCGACGGCGACCGCGCGGGTACGGAACATCCGCAGCGGGATCAGTGCGTCGTCGGCCATCCGCCGCTCGGCGTACACGAAGGCCCCGAGGCCGGCCGCGCCGATCAGGTAGCAGGCCGTCGCCCGCGGCGACGACCAACCCCATTCGCGGCCCTGCTCGGCGATGGTCAGCAGCGGGACCAGCCCGACCATCAGGGAGACCGCGCCCCACCAGTCGATGCGGGCCTCGCGGCGCCGGTGGGTCAGGTGCAGGGTGCGGTAGACGACGAACAGCGCGGCGATGCCGATGGGCACGTTGACCAGGAACACCCAGCGCCAGCCGGTCAGCCCGAGGATGACCGCGTGGCTGGCGAAGAAGCCGCCGATCACCGGGCCGAGCACGCTCGACGTACCGAAGACGGCCATGAAGTAGCCGGTGTAGCGGGCGCGCTCGCGCGGCGACACGATGTCGCCGATGATCGCCAGCACGAGCGTGAACAGGCCGCCGGCGCCGATGCCCTGGACGGCGCGGAAGGCCGCGAGCATGTACATCGAGGTGGCGAACGAGCACAGCGCCGAGCCGCCGATGAAGACCGTGATCGCGAACATGAACAGCTTCTTGCGACCGTAGAGGTCGCCGAGCTTGCCGTAGATCGGCGTCGCGATCGTCGAGGTGATGAGGTACGCCGTGGTGACCCACGCCTGCACGGACAAGCCGTTGAGATCGTCGGCGATGGTCCGGATCGAGGTGCTCACG
>JAWWPM010000086.1:0-5592 GCA_033854915.1 Nocardioidaceae bacterium | reverse complement strand
GTGATGGCCGCGGTGCGCGACGCGCTCTCGCGCGGCACGTCGTACGGCGCCCCGACGGAGGCCGAGGTCCTGCTGGCCGAGGAGATCGTCGGCCGCACCCCGGTCGAGCGGGTCCGCTTCGTCTCGTCGGGCACCGAGGCGACCATGTCGGCGATCCGGCTGGCCCGCGGCTTCACCGGCCGCGACGTGATCGTGAAGTTCGCGGGCTGCTACCACGGCCACGTGGACGCGCTGCTCGCCCAGGCAGGCTCCGGCCTGACCACGCTGGCTGTCCCCGGCACGCCGGGCGTGCCCGAGACCGCGACTGCGCTGACCCGGGTGCTGCCCTACAACGACCGCGACGCCGTGACCGCGCTGTTCGCCGAGGACGGCGACCGGATCGCCTGCCTGATCACCGAGGCCGCGCCGGGCAACATGGGCGTCGTCCCGCCCGAGCCCGGCTTCAACCAGTTCCTGGCCGAGACCTGCGCGGCCCACGGCGCGCTGTTCGTCAGCGACGAGGTGATGACCGGCTTCCGGGCCTCGCGGACCGGCCAGTGGGGTCTCGACGGGGCGCTCGAGGGCTGGATGCCCGACCTGATGACCTTCGGCAAGGTGATGGGCGGCGGCTTTCCGGCGGCGGTCTTCGGGGGCCGGGCCGACATCATGTCCATGCTCTCCCCGGAGGGGCCCGTCTACCAGGCCGGCACCCTGTCCGGCAACCCGATCGCCACCACCGCGGGCCTGGCCACACTGCGGTTGGCCGACGACGACGTCTACACCCACCTGACCTCGGTCGGCGACCGGATCCGCGCCGCTGCCACCGAGGCGCTGACCACTGCGGGGGTGCCTCACGTCGTACAGGCGGCGGGCACGATGTTCTCGGTCTTCTTCACCGACGGTGCCGTCCGCGACTTCGCCGGCGCTCAGCGGCAGGACACCGCCGCGTTCGCCGCCTTCTTCCATGCCATGCTCGACCAGGGCGTCTATCTACCGCCCTCGGCCTACGAGGCGTGGTTCGTCTCCGCGGCGCACGACGAGCGCGCCGTCCAGGTCGTGGTCGACGCTGTGCCGAAAGCTGCACAGGCCGCAGCGCGCGCCGCCTCCGCTCGAGAAGGAACCCATGCCTGAGACCACGCCCACCTCGACGATCGTCCACCTGCTCCGGCACGGTGAGGTGCACAACCCCGAGGGCGTGCTCTACGGCCGTCGCGACGGCTACCACCTCTCCGACCTCGGCAAGCAGATGGCCCAACGGGTCGCCGACACGATCGGCGACCGCGACATCACCCACCTGCGCAGCTCCCCGCTGGAGCGCGCCCAGGAGACCGCTGCCCCGGTCGCCGCGGCCCTCGGGCTCACGCCGCTGATCGATCCGCGGGTGATCGAGTCGGCCAACGTCTTCGAGGGCAAGCGCTTCGGCATGGGCGACAACGCCTTCCGCAAGCCGTCGACGTGGGTGCACCTGTGGAACCCCTGGAAGCCGTCGTGGGGCGAGCCCTACAAGGAGGTCACCGCGCGCATGCTGGCCGCGGTGTACGACGCCCGCGACGCCGCGCGCGGTCACGAGGCCGTGGTCGTCTCCCACCAGCTGCCGATCTGGATCACCCGGCTCGCCGTCGAGAAGCGGTCCTTCCTGCACGACCCGCGCAAGCGCCAGTGCACGCTGTGCTCGCTGACGTCGCTGCACTTCACCGACGACCGGATGACGATGGTCGCCTACTCCGAGCCGGCCGGTGACCTGATCCCGGTCCGCGACCGACGTGCGCCGTTCTCCGCCGGCGACGCCCCCGAGGCGAAGAGGCCCTGATGGGCAGGGCCCTGATGACGAGGGTGGGGCTGCTCGTCGCGGCGGCAGGGCTCCTGCTGGCCGCGACCGGCTGCACCTCGCTGCAGGGCACCGGCGACAAGGGGTTCGTGACCGGTGGCGGTGCCGTCAAGCAGATCGCGCCGGCCGATCGTGGCGAGCCGGTCACGCTGGAAGGCTCGGACCTCGACGGCAAGCCGCTCTCCCTGGCAACGTCTCGCAGCAAGCCGACCGTGGTGAACGTCTGGGGCTCGTGGTGCACCTCGTGCCGGGCCGAGGCGCCGTTCCTGGTCGCGGCCCAGAAGCAGCTCGGTGACACCGCGCGGTTCGTCGGGATCGACGTCCGCGACCCGGGCACCTCGCAGGCGAAGGCGTACGAGGCGCACTTCGGCACCACGTGGCCGTCGTACTACTCGCCCAGCGGCAAGGCACTGCTCGCCTTCCGCGGGGTGCTGACGCCCAACACCATCCCGGCCACCCTGGTGCTGGACGCCCGAGGGCGCGTCGCGGCCAGCGTCATCGGAGAGGTGCCGTCGGCGCTGACCCTGGTCCAGCTCGTCCAGGACGCGGGCTCCGATGGCTGAGTGGTTCCAGCAGCAGGCGTCGTCGGGCTCGCTGGTGCTCGCGATCCCGGTCGCCCTGGTGGCCGGCCTGGTCTCGTTCTTCTCGCCGTGCGTGATCCCGCTGCTCCCGGGTTACCTCTCCTACGCCACCGGGCTGTCCGGGGCCGACCTCGAGGACGCCAAACGCGGCCGGATGCTGGCCGGCGCCGTGCTGTTCGTGCTCGGGTTCTCCGTCGTCTACGTGCTGCTGGGCTGGGTGTCCGGCTCGGTCGGCGGCTGGCTGGTCACCTGGCGCACCCAGCTCGAGATCGTGCTCGGCGTGATCACGATCCTGCTCGGGCTCGCCTTCGCCGGGCTGGTGCCGTTCCTCCAGCGGGACTACCGGATGCACAAGGTGCCCGCCGTGGGCCTGGCCGCGGCACCCTTGCTGGGCTTCCTCTTCGGCGTGGGCTGGACGCCCTGCATCGGGCCCACCCTCGCCGCGATCACGAACCTGTCGCTCAACGAGGCCACCGCCGGCCGCGGCGCGCTGCTGGCCGGCGTCTACTGCATCGGCCTCGGGGTGCCGTTCATCGTCGCGGCCCTGGCCTACCGCCGGGCACTGGGCGCCTTCGGCTTCATCCGGCGCCACCAGCAGTGGGTCACCCGGATCGGCGGCCTGATGCTGGTGCTGGTCGGGCTGGCCCTGGTCACCGGCTGGTGGGACGTCGCGGTGAACTGGCTCCAGATCCACCTGGTCAACGGCTCCCAGGTCGCCCTGTGAGCGGCGGCGGCATCAAGACCGAGCCACCCGTGGAGCCGGCGGACGACCCGATCTGGCGGCCGAGCGGCGACCGTGACCACCACCGACGCGCCGGCGAGCTCACCGCGGTGGAGCTGGTGCGCTGGGCGTGGCGGCAGCTCACGTCGATGCGGACGGCGCTCGTACTGCTGCTCCTGCTGGCGCTCGGCGCGATCCCCGGCTCGGTCATCCCGCAGAGCGGCGTCGACGCCCTGAAGACCTCGCAGTGGCAGACCGCGCACCCGCACCTGACCCCGATCTACGACAGGCTCGGACTCTTCGGGGTCTACCACTCGGCGTGGTTCGCCGCGATCTACCTGCTGCTGATGGTCTCGCTGGTCGGCTGCATCGTGCCGCGTCTGTTCGTCTACTGGCGCGGCTACCGCGCACCCCCGCCGGCCGCCCCGCGCAACCTGACCCGCCTCCCGGACCACGCGTCGTACACCACGGACGAGGAGCCGGAGGCCGTCCTCGAGCGAGCCGGCCGCGCCCTGACCCGCCGCCACCGGCTGGCGGTCGGCTCCACCGACGAGGGGGGCTGGGTCTCCGCCGAGCGCGGTCAGCTGCGCGAGGCCGGCAACCTGCTGTTCCACCTCTCGGTGCTCGTCGTGCTGGTCGGGTTCGGGATCGGCAGCCTGTTCGGCTACAAGGGCGGCGTGATCCTCGTGGTGGGAAACGGCTTCACCAACAACCTGAGCCAGTACGACGACTTCGACCCCGGCTCGCTGTTCGACGCGACCAAGATGGAGCCGTTCAGCTTCAGGGTGCACGACTTCAAGATCGACTGGCTCGAGTCCGGGCCACGGCAGGGGATGGCCAGCGGTTTCCAGGCGCCGCTGACCTATCGCACCTCGCCTGATGGCGCGCCGCAGCAGTACGACCTGAGGGTGAACCACCCGCTCACCATCGGTGGCACCCAGGTGTTCCTGATCGGGCACGGCTACGCGCCGGTGATCACGATCCGCGACGGGCAGGGCCACAAGGTCTACGGGGGGCCGACGGTCTTCCTGCCCGAGAGCTCCAACTTCGAGTCGTTCGGGGTGGTCAAGGCGGTGGACGCACAGCCGCAGGGGATCGGGCTGGAGGGGCTGTTCTACCCGACCTTCGCGCTGGTCGGTGGCAACCCGATCAACGTGATGGGCGAGCTGAAGAACCCCACCCTCTCGCTGCTGGCCTACGCCGGCGACCTCGGCATGGACAACGGCAGCCCGCAGTCGCTCTACGAGCTCGACAAGTCCCACATGCGCCTCTTGAAGAAGCCCGACGGCTCGATGTTCCGTGTCGACCTGCAAGAGGGGCAGACCGTCCAGCTGCCCGACTCGATGGGCTCGGTCACGTTCAAGGGGGTCAAGCACTGGACGCGGCTGCAGATCAGCCGCACGCCCGACGTCTGGCTCACGCTGCTCGGCGTGATCCTGGCGCTGGTCGGGCTGCTGGGCTCGCTGTTCATCCGACCCCGCCGGGTGTGGGTGCGCGCACGCCGGGTCGACGGCTCGACCCTGGTCGAGGTGGCGGCACTGGACCGGTCGGGGGGCGGCGAGCTGACCGCCGTACTCTCGTCGGTGGTGGCGAAGCTGCAACCGGCCCCGCAACGAACTGAGCGACCCGAGGAGAGCAAGGCATGAGCGACGCCGCGTGGGAGACCCTGAGCAACCAGGCGATCGCCGCCGCCGGGATCGTCTACTTCCTGGCCCTCGTCGCGCACCTGGTCGAGTGGAGCGCGCTGCGCACCGTGCCGGTCACCGCGGCCACGAAGGTGTCCGTGCCGGCCGGGGTCGCGTCTGCGGGCGAGCCGCCCGCGTCGTCCGCGGCCGTGGACGAGGCGAAGCAGTACCGGATCACGATGTTCGGCACGCTGGCGTTCTACCTGACCGTGATCGGCTGCGCGGCGCACTTCGTCGGCCTGGTCGGGCGCGGCATGGCCGCGGACCCCAACCGGGTGCCCTGGGGCAACATGTACGAGTTCACGATCACCGGCTCGTTCGTGGTCGTGCTCGGCTACCTGCTGCTCCGCAAGCGCTACGGCCTGTCCTGGATGGGCCCGATCGTCACCGCCATCGAGCTGGTGCTGCTGATGGTGGCCGTGCTCTGGCTCTACGACCCGATCGCCCCACTGTCGGACGCGCTGCTGTCCTACTGGCTGGTGATCCACGTGATGTCGGCGATCATCGCCACCGGTGCGTTCACGCTCGGCGGCATCACCTCGGCGCTCTACCTGGTCAAGTCGCGATCGCTGACCAAGGGCAAGGTGGCCGACCACGGCTACGTCGCGCGGCTGCCCTCACTCGCCACGCTCGACCGGGTCTCCTACCGGATCCACGCCTTCGGCTTCCCGGTCTGGACCTTTGCGGTGCTGATCAGCGGGCCGATCTGGGCCCACCAGGCCTGGTCGTCGTACTGGAACTGGGATCCCAAGGAGGTGTGCGCGTTCATCACCTGGGTGCTGTACGCCGCCTACCTGC
>JAWWPM010000085.1:0-4032 GCA_033854915.1 Nocardioidaceae bacterium | reverse complement strand
CGAGCCGGCGGGCGTTGTCGAGCTCGCGCACGGCGTAGGACACGGTCAGCGGGTGCGGCGGGTAGGAGAAGTAGACCTCGCCGTCGGGCTCGAGGTGGCTGGTGGGCTCACCGTCGGTCACGATCAGCAGCACCGGCTGGGCGTTGGGGTGCTTGCGGAAGTGCCGGTTGGCCAGCAGCAGCGCGTGGTGCAGGTTGGTGCCCTTGTCCCACATCGCGTCGAGCCCGGTGAGCTGCTCGATCTCCATCACCTCGGCGTGCCGACCGAAGCCGATCAGCTGCAGGTGGTCGCCGCGGAAGCGGGACTGGATCAGGTGGTGCAGTGCGAGCGCCGTACGCTTCATCGGCACCCAGCGGCCGTCCATGGCCATCGAGAACGACGTGTCCACGAGCAGCGCGACCGCCGCCTGGGTCCGCGCCTCGGTCTCCATCACCTCGACGTCACCGATCTGCAGGCGTACGCCGTGGGTGGTGTCCCCGCCGTCGCCGGCGGTCCGCACCACGGCGTTGGTGATCGTGCGGGTCACGTCCCACGGCTCGGTGTCGCCGAACTCCCACTCACGGGTGGCGCCGCTGCGTTCGCCGGCCGCTCCCGCGTGACGCATGTCGCGGTTGCCCTGCCGACCCGAGAGCCGGGTCGCCACGTCGCGCAGCAACGCCTTGCCCAGCTGGCGCATCGCCTTCGGTGACAGCCGGAGCTGGCCGTCGGAGGTGCGCTTGAGGTACCCGGAGTCGCGCAGTGCCTTCTCCAGCTCGCTCAGCGTGCGCGCGTCGACGGACGCCTGGTCCCCGAGCTGGCGAGCGAGCTTGTCGAGGTCGACGTCGTCCATGCGCGCGCCGCCGTACTGCTGGGAGAGCTGCTCGGACAGGTCATCGAGGTCGGCGAGGTCCTGGAGCACGCCGGTGCCGTCACCGAGCCCGAGCCTCTGCTCCCCGTCGAACCGCTCGGAGCCACCCCAGTCCTCACCGGGGCGCAGCGCGCGAAGGTTGTCGTCGAGGGAGGACAGCGACTGCATCAGCTCGGGCGACCCGAACGCCTGCTGGGACAGGGACATCAGCTCGGCGCGTTGCTCGGCGGACATCGAGTTCATCATCCGTTGCGCGGCTGCGGCCCGCTGGGCCATCGCGTCGAGGAGCTCCTCGATGTTCTGCGGGTTCTCGGGAAAGAAGTCTCCATGCTTGTCCATGAAGTCGGAGAACATCTGGTCGGTGTCCTCGCCGAGCCGGTGCGCCTCGAGCATCCGGTTCAGGTCGCCGAGCATCTCGTTGATCCGGGCGCGGTCCTCGTCGGTCGCGTTCTCCATCGCCTGCTTCATGCCGGCGAACCGCTGGTCGAGCATCTCGCGGCCGAGCAGGTCCTTGATCTTCTCGTAGTTCTCGCGCGCGGTCTGGCTCTGCCAGTCGTAGTCGCTCAGCTCGCTCACGGCCGCGGCGGTCGAGGACGGCAGGTTGTCCAGCTGCATCTCGCGGAACGCCCGGTCGGCGTCGTCCAGGTCGACGTCACGGGCGAGCTGCTTGCGCTCCTCCAGCACCGCCTGGTCGAGCAGCTCCTTGACCTCCTGCAGGGTGCCGTCGAGGTTGTGCCGCTGGAGCAGCTCGCGGCGACGCTCCGCGACCCGGCGCGCCAGGTCGTCGAGCCCCCGCTGGTCGCGCCCGCCGCGGCGCAGGAACTCCTGCATCGCGCGCTCCGGCGAGTAGCCGGCCATCACGTCCTGGCCGATCGAGTCGAGCGCCTCGGCCAGGTCGACCGGGGGTGCCAGCGGGTCCGGGCCGCCGGAGTAACGCCCGTAGCGGGCGCGGTGCTTGTCGAGGCGGGCCATCAGAGGTTGCCTGTGGTCGCGGGTGGGCGAATTCCCAAGGTATCGAGGAGAAAAGGCACTAACTGTGGCATGCACACCACGGGATGTGCAGGAAAACGTCGATACCTTGGGAATTCGACGCCAGCAAGACCCACCATCACCCGTACACCGTCTCCCCACCCGCGGAGTCCTTGTCGACCTTCCGCGCAAGGTACAGACCCTCCAGGGCAAGCTCGAGGGCGCTGGCCCGCTCGCCGTCGTTGGTGGCACCGAGCCGGTCGCAGACCTCGTCGTACAGCTCCGACTCCCCCAGCACCGGCAGGCCGATCAGGAAGTCGCGGGCGGTGACCTGGTCGCCGGTCGTCACCATCTGTCCGGCCTCGATCCGGTCGACCAGCACCGCGAAGTCGAGCCCGCGGAAGTGGTGGCGCACGGTCTCGGCGGTCGCCGTCCGGAGCAGGTGGATCAGGATCTCGCCCTCGCGGCCCTCCTCACCGGTCTCGAACTCGATCTTGCCGCCGAGCACGTCGACCGCGGTCTCCAGGTCGACCACCCGGGCCACACCGTCCGGCTCACCCTGGACGGTCGCCCGGTGCAGCGCGGCGGCGGCGATCGTCTCGGCGCCGGCGATCGAGAACCGCGCGGACACCCCGGACCGCTGGTCGACCGACTGCGACTCGCGCAGCGCCCGGGTGAACCGGGCCAGGATCTCCACCAGGTGGTCCGGTACGACGGCGACCAGTGCGGCCTCCTGCCGGATCACGGCCACCTCGTCCTCGAGCGCGACCGGGTAGTGGGTGCGGATCTCCGCACCGAAGCGGTCCTTGAGCGGCGTGATGATCCGGCCCCGGTTGGTGTAGTCCTCGGGGTTCGCGCTGGCCACCACGAGCACGTCGAGCGGCAGCCGCAGCACGTAGCCGCGGATCTGGATGTCGCGCTCCTCCATCACGTTGAGCATCGCCACCTGGATCCGCTCGGCCAGGTCGGGCAGCTCGTTGATCGCGACGATCCCCCGGTGGCTGCGCGGGATCAGGCCGAAGTGGATGGTCTCCGGGTCGCCCAGGGAACGGCCCAGGGCGACCTTCATCGGGTCGACGTCACCGATCAGGTCGGCGACCGAGGTGTCCGGCGTCGCCAGCTTCTCGGAGTAGCGCTCGTCGCGGTGCCGCCACGAGATCCGCAGGTCCGCGCCGTACGTCGCGACCGCCTGCTTCGAGCCGACCGTGATCGGGTCGTAGGGGTGCTCGCCGAGCTCGGAGCCGGAGATCACCGGGGTCCACTCGTCGAGCAGGCCGACCAGGGTGCGCAGCAGCCGGGTCTTGCCCTGGCCGCGCTCGCCGAGCAGGACCACGTCGTGGCCCGCCAGCAGCGCCCGTTCGAGCTGCGGGATGACGGTGCTCTCGAACCCGTGCAGGCCGGGCCACGGGTCACGACCCTCACGGAGGGCCGCCAGGAGGTTGTCGCGGAGCTCCTCACGCAGGGTCCGCAGCTGGTGGCCGGACGCGGTGAGCTCACCGAGGGTGGAGATCGAGGGCTGGATGCTGGGAGTGGAAACCTGGGTCACACTTTTCACGCTACCCAGCCACGCAACGTCGTGGGTTACGACGAGATCAACGCGTGGACCGGTTCACGCGGCGTGCGGCAGCACCAGCGGGATCCGGACGCCGCACCGCGGGCAGTGCCCGCCGTGGCACAGGTCCAGCTCCTGGCCGCAGGCGCACGTGGTGGGCGGCGTCGCCGCGGGGTGCTCCCCCAGCCAGAGCTGTCGCTCGGTCGTCATCCGTCCCACCACCTCTCGTCTCACTACTACGGATCCCCGGGAACGTGTCCTGATACCTGTTCGGACCCGGACCCGCGTCCGGATTCATCGGGGTAGACCAGTGATCGTGCCCGGCGCACCTGTCTGCCGGCTGACCGATGAGTTCCCGCGACGGGAACTGTCCACCCCTCCATGACCTTCGTCCTGGTTCCCGGCGCGGGCGGCGACCCGTGGTACTGGCACCTCGTGGTGCCCCTCCTCGAGCGGTACGGCGAACGCGCGATCGCGGTCGAGCTGCCGACCGGCGACGAGTCGGCCGGCCTGGCCGCCTACGCCGACGCGATCGTGGCCGCGGCGGACGGCGCCGACCAGATCACCCTGGTGGCCCAGTCGATGGCCGGCTTCTCCGCGCCGCTCGCCTGCGACCGGCTCGACGTGCGCCGGATCGTGCTGGTCAACGCGATGGTCCCGGCGC
>JAWWPM010000084.1:0-8428 GCA_033854915.1 Nocardioidaceae bacterium | reverse complement strand
CGCCTACGGCTGGGACGGTGCACTGCGCGGCCTGGCCGGCGCCGGGTACGCCGTACCCAGGCCGAAGCCGCGGTTCGGCCACGGGGCAGAGGTCGTGCTGAGGCGGGAGGAGCAGGACCTCCTCCTGCTGGGCTGCTACCACCCTTCGCAGCACAACACCTTCACCGGACGGCTGACCCCGGCGATGCTCGACGAGGTCTTCACCACCGCCCGCGAGCTGGCCGGGTCCTGAGCGCGTCCCGGCCCGACGTCATACGGTGTGCTCGCCGGAGCAGCGAGTCCGTACGACGTCCGGCAGGCCCCCGTATCCCAATCGGCAGAGGAAGTCGCCTTAAAAGCGATTCAGTCTGGGTTCGACCCCCAGCGGGGGCACCGATCGGTCGGACTTCCGGCAAGTCCGGGATGGACGGACTGGATCTCAGGTACGGTTCGCGCGCAGGTAAAGACGCGGATCAAGGATGGGGCACGTGGGGGACATGAGGCGTAGGCGCGGCTCCGCAACGAGGCTCGTTGCGGCGACGGTCGTGAGCGTCGTACTCGCTCTGCTCGTCCAGTCCGGGGGAGCGGTCGCGGGCAGCCCCGTGACGTCTCCCGACCGGTCCGGGAGTCGTGAGCTCACCGCGCACCGGGGCACCTCGGTGACCAGCCAGTTCTTCGGCCTGCACGCCCCGTTGCTCGGTGACCGGTTCCCCAACGCCCCGGTGGGCTCCCTCGACCTGACCACCAACAACGTGTACTGGCCGCAGCTCGAGACCTCGCCCGGCCACTTCGACTTCTCCCGGCTTCGCGGCATCGTGTCGCAGGCCCGGGGCAACGGCGCGAAGCCGCTGCTGGTGCTGGGGGTGACCCCGAGCTTCCACTCGAAGACTCCGGGCGACCCTTACGTGGGGGCGTCGGTGCCCAAGATGGACGCGTGGAAGACCTACGTGCGCCTGGTCGCGACCGAGTTCAGGAGCACCATCGACTACCAGATCTGGCCCGAGCCCAACGTCAAGAACAACTTCACCGGTACGGCGCAGGAGATGGCGGCTCTCGTCGTCGCGGCCGCGAAGATCATCCACAACACCGCACCGGGGTCCACCGTCGTCGCCCCGGCCATGGTGCTCCGGCTCATGTCGGAGCGAGACTTCATGGCGAAGTTCTTCCGGGCCCGGGTCGATGGCTTTCCGATCGGTCACTACGTCGACGCGGTGGGGGTCGATCCCTACCCCTTGCAGGACGGCACGCCCGAGGACGCCCTGAAGCTGGTCACCAACGCCCAACGCATGCTGAAGAACGAGGGCGTGACGGCACCGGTGTGGAACCTCGAGATCAACTACTTCGTGCCCGTCGGCGGGGTGACCCCGGCGGCACCGCCCTCGCCTCGCCTCTCGATGTCCTACGTGATTCGCACCTACGTCCTCAACGCCGCAGCCAACGTCAAGCGCGTCTACTGGCTGATCTGGGGCCGCTACTTCAACCTGGGCATCTCGATGGTCGGGGGCGACGGTGTCACGCCGACCTTGGCCGGGACCGCCTTCTCACGCGTCCACGCCTGGCTGCTCGGACAGCGCGCCCGTGGCTGCACCCAGGACCGGCGCACCGGTGTCTACGCCTGCAAGTTCGTCAAGGCCGGCCACGCCACCTGGATCTACTGGGTCCAGGGTGGCACCGCCCGAGTGCCGGCCCCGTCCGGAGCCCGACGTGTGCAGACGATGTACGGCGCGGTGTCGCACCTGCGGGGCGGAGACTGGATCCACGTGACCAACGCGCCGGTGCGGGTCTACCACTAGCACCGCTGCGCTCAGCCGCGCGGGCCCTCGTCGGCCAGGGTCGCGAGCTCCTCGAGCCAGCCCTCCTCGTGGGGCCAGACCGACCGCACCAGCCAGGTGGCACCGGCCGCGGCGAACTCGTCGGCGCTGAAGCCCGGCGTCCATTGGGCGACGAGGTCCCAGGCGTCGTGCGGGTGCGCACCGACGTACGACGCGAGGTCGTCGGGGGACAGGAACGGGCTCGCGATCGGGACGTATCCGTCCCACGCCCTCGCCCGCGCCAGCGGCCGGGCGTTGGGCGCTCGGCCGGCGATCCAGATCGGGATCCGCGGACGCTGCACGGGCAGCGGCCGGACCGTGGCGTCGACGTCGAGATGCGCACCGTGGTGGGAGACCCGCCCGTCTCCGAGCAGGCCGGCGAGCACGGTCAGGGCCTCGTCGGTGATCGCCGCCCGGGTCTGGTACGACGCCTCGTCACCGAAGTCGGAGAAGTCCAGGTCGGGCGGGTCGCCCAGGCCGACGCCCAGGGTCGCCCGGCCACCACTGAGGTGGTCGAGCGTGGTCAGGTGCTTGGCGACCGTCTGCGGCCGCCGTCGCGACAGGGGCGTGACCATGGTGCCGAGCCGGATCGTCGACGTCTCCTGCGCGATCGCACCGAGCAGGACCCACGGGTCGTGCACCTCGACCACGTCGTCCCAGCGCAGGTGGTCCCACAAGAAGACGCCGTCCCAGCCCGACGCCTCGGCCCGCACGGCGAGGGAGACCACCGCAGCGGGGTCGGTGAACGGCGGGACACTCAGGCAGAAGCGCATCCGGCGAACCTAGCAACGACCCGGATAGCCAGGCCCAGCCGACGACCCCGTCGACGGGCCCGGCTGAGCGCACGCTGAGAGCGAGGGCTCGCCCCTCCGGTTCGGGGTCGCCGATCAGTAGGATCGAGGCAAGCGTCCGTCAGAGCGACGGGCGCGACGGCCTCCAAGGAGGAGACCATGCAGAGCAACAACCCCGTCTTCCGCAACTCCGACGAGTTCAACGGACGCGGCAGCAACGCGTACGGCAACCAGGTGACCGGTGGTTCGGCCTACCCCGGCTACGGCCAGTCCGACCCGTCCACGTGGGGCGTTGGCACGCCCGGCACGCCCGGCTCGCCCACCCACACCGACCGGGCGACCGGCCCGATGACGATCGACTCGGTCGTCCAGAAGACCGGGATCACGCTCGTCGTGCTGCTCGTGGCGGCATTCGCCACCTGGGTGATGACGCCCACGATCGCCGACACGATGACGCAGGCCCAGCTCAACCAGCTCTACGGCGCGATGACGATCGGCGGCCTCGGCGCGTTCGGGTTGTCGATGCTGAACTCCTTCAAGCGGGTGATCAGCCCGGTGTTCGTGCTGGCCTTCGCAGCCCTCGAGGGGGTCGCGCTCGGGGCCTTCAGCAAGTTCTTCGAGTACCAGTACGGCGGCGGCATCGTCATCCAGGCCGTGATCGGCACCTTCGCGGCCTTCGCCGGCACGCTCGCGGCGTACAAGTTCTTCAACATCAAGGTCAGCAGCAAGTTCCGGATGGGCGTGATCGCGGCCATGTTCGGCATGGTCGGCCTGTCGGTCCTGCAGCTGGTCGTCGGCCTGTTCGGCGGCGACCTCGGCATCAGCAGCTTGACCGGGATCGGGTTCGTGTTCTCGCTGCTCGGCCTGGTGCTCGGCATCTTCATGCTGATCCTCGACTTCGACTTCGTCGAGAACGGCGTCCGTGCCGGTCTCCCCGAGCGTGAGTCGTGGCGCGCGGCCTTCGGCCTGACCGTCAGCCTGGTCTGGATCTACACCAACCTGCTGCGGATCCTGGCGGTCATGCGTCGGTGACCTCGGGTTCGACCGAGTCCTCTTCGGAGGGGGCCTCTGGGACGGAGCGCAGCCGGGCACGCCGGCGCAGCTCCACCCAGAGGCCCTTCTTGTCTCCGAGCTCGGTGCCGGGTGTCGCTGCGGCCTGCACCGCCGCGGCCGCGACCGGCATGGTCCCCTCGCCGCGGGTAGGACGCCGGGGCTCGTCGGCGCCGAAGCCCAGCGCGTTCAGGGCGCTGGGCACCAGCACCTCGGCCAGGGCGCGGTAGCCCTCCGCCGACGGGTGGAACTGGTCCGGCCCGAACAGCAGCGCCGGCGCGGCCGCGAAGTCGGGCCCCAGGATGCTGCCCAGGGAGACCGCGACGCCGCCCTCCTCGACCGTGGCGATCGCCTGGGCGGCGGCCAGCCGGCGCGACCACGAGCGAGCCACCTGCTTCAGCGGCGGAGGGATCGGCTTGACCGTGCCGAGGTCGGGACAGGTGCCGACCAGCACCTTCGAGCCCGACTCGAGGAGGCGTCGTACCCCGTCGCCCAGGTGGCGCACCGACTGGGAGGGTCGCACCTGGTGGGTCACGTCGTTGGCGCCGACCAGGATGATCGTCAGGTCCGGCTCGGTGAGCAGCGCCCGGTCGATCTGGCCGGCGAGGTCGGAGGACTGCGCCCCGATCTTCGCGAACGCCCGCAGGTGCACCCGGCGGTCGGCGCCGGCGGCCAGGCCACTGGCGAGGTGGGCGCCGGGGGTCTCCACCGAGCGGTCGACGCCGTAGCCGGCGGCGCTGGAGTCGCCGAGCAGCGCGACCTTGATCGGCGGCCCCGGCCGGCCGCGTCCGTACCAGCCGGTCGAGTCGGGGGGCGCCTCGTCGGGCGCGTCGCCGATCGCACGCCTGGCCACGCTCGCCTCGGCCCGCAGCACGCCGTACAGGCCGGCGCCGAGCACGGACAGCCCGCCGCCCCCGAATGCCGCGGCGGCGGCCAGCTTGCGTGCCGCAGCGGCCTTCCCCATCCCGCCAACCTAGCGAGGAGCCCGAACCCGGCGTGACTCGGGTCTCAGTGGAAATTGGAACGATCTAACCTCCCCGAAACATTGAACCCGGAGAGTGGACGATGACGGGCCGGGACGCGGCCCGCGCCAACCGGAAGGAGCCTCACATGCTCGGCACCACGATCCGCACGTTCGGCCGGCACCTGCTGCGCCGTACCAACGACTACACCCTGTGGGCCTTCAACCCGCAGCCCGAGCTGACCAGCCGCTACACCCGCGGCTGAGCCACAACCCGACCAAACAGCCCGCACGGTCGCCCCCGTGCGGGCTGTTTCGTCGATGAGGAAGCAGCCGTTCGGCGCGGCTATGTTGACCCGCATGGAGTACGCGGAGTCGCTTCTGGACCTGATCGGACACACGCCGCTGGTGCGGCTGAACCGCACCCTGGACCTGCCCGACGCGGCCGGGCCGCTGGTGCTGGCCAAGGTGGAGTACCTCAACCCGGGCGGCTCGGTGAAGGACCGGATCGCGGCCCGGATGATCGACGCCGCCGAGGCCTCGGGCGAGCTGCAGCCGGGCGGCACCATCGTGGAGCCGACCTCGGGCAACACCGGGGTCGGCCTGGCCATGGTCGCCCAGGCACGCGGCTACAAGTGCGTCTTCGTGTGCCCCGACAAGGTCAGCGAGGACAAGCGCAACGTGCTCAAGGCGTACGGCGCGGAGGTCGTGGTCTGCCCGACCGCGGTCGCTCCCGAGCACCCCGACTCCTACTACAACGTCAGTGACCGGCTCTCCAGGGAGCCGGGTGCCTGGAAGCCCGACCAGTACTCCAACCCCCACAACCCGCGCTCCCACTACGAGACCACCGGTCCGGAGATCTGGGAGCAGACCGAGGGACGGATCACCCACTTCGTGTGCGGCATGGGCACCGGCGGCACGATCAGCGGGGTCGGGCGCTACCTGAAGGAGCAGAACCCTGCGATCCAGGTGATCGGCGCGGACCCGGCCGGGTCGGTGTACTCCGGCGGCAGTGGCCGTCCCTACCTGGTCGAGGGTGTCGGTGAGGACTTCTGGCCCGAGACCTACGACCGCTCGGTGGCCGACCGGGTGATCGAGGTCTCCGACGCCGACTCGTTCGCCTTCACCCGCCGCCTCGCCCGCGAGGAGGCGATGCTGGTCGGTGGGTCGTCCGGGATGGCCGCGTACGCCGCCCGTCAGGTCGCCCACGAGCTGACCCAGGATCCGGGAGGGACGCCCGAGGGCGCCGATGCCGTCGTCGTCGTACTCCTGCCGGACTCCGGGCGCGGCTACCTGACCAAGGTCTTCAACGACGAGTGGCTGGCGCGGTACGGCTTCGCGACCGGTGCCGCGTCGCCCGACCAGACCGTGGGTGAGGTGCTGCGCGGCAAGTCCGGCTTGATGCCGGATCTCGTGCACACCCACCCCGGCGAGACGATCGCCGAGGCCGTGCAGATCCTCCAGGAGTACAGCGTCTCCCAGATGCCGGTGGTGCGGGCCGAGCCGCCGATCGTGGCGGCCGAGGTGGCCGGCTCGGTCTCCGAGCGGACCCTGCTCGAGGCGCTCTTCACCGGTGCCGCGCACCTGACCGACCAGGTCGAGGACCACATGTCCCCGCCGCTGCCCACGATCGGCTCGACCGAGCCTGCCCGCGACGCCGTGGCCATGCTCGAGGACGCCGACGCGGTCCTCGTGCACGAGGACGGCAAGCCGGTCGGTGTGCTCACCCGGCACGACCTGCTCGCCTTCCTCGCCGGCGCCTGACCCGTCCCCCCGCCTCGTCGGCGGAAAACGCGGAACGGATCGACCCGATCGAGCTGTCGGAGCCGATTTGTTCCGCGTTTTCGCGCAGCCGGGGCGAGGATGGGTGGCATGAGTGATGCAGTGATCGAGGCGCTGTCCGCTGCCCGTGCGGCGCACGCGGCCGCCACCGAGGCCCTCGTGCGTGCCGAGGCCGCGGCCCGCGCCGCCGGGGTCGAGGTGTCGCCGGCGGCGATCGACGAGCTGACCGTGAAGCGGGTCAACGTGGTCGAGGACGACGGCACCCTGCGGATCGTGATCGGCAACTCGACGCACGGCCGGACCCTGCCGGTCCGCGGTCGCCTGGTCGAGCATCCCGGGCGGGTCGCATCGGCGGGCCTGCTGTTCATGAACGACGACGGCACCGAGTGCGGCGGGCTGGCGTACCGGGGCCGCCGTGGTGCGGAGGGCAAGCAGCAGGCGGGGTACCTGACCGTCGACGACTACGAGCAGAACGAGAGCCTGCGGTTCGGGATGGTCCAGGACGGCACCTCCTCGGAGAAGTTCGTCGAGTTCTCCGACCGGCCCGGGTGGTCGATCGCGGACCTGGTGCAGGACCTCGAGCGGGCCGCACCGGGCGAGGCTGCGGAGATCCAGGGGCGGTACGCCGGCCACAAGGGGTACGGCGTCTCGCGGCTGCGGCTGGCCCGCGAGGCGGACGGCTCGGTCGGGCTGGTGCTCCGCGACGGCGAGGGCCGCGACCGGCTGCGGCTCGTCGTACCCGCGGACGGGGAGCCGTTGGTCGAGGTGCTCGATGCCGAGGGCGGCTCCCGGTCGCTGCTGTGACCCCTTGCGCAATGCGTTAGCCGTCACTAACGTATTGGGATGACCGACGCGTTCGCAGCAGCGGCGGAGCCGACCCGGCGCCGCATCCTGCAGCTGTTGGCGCGCGGCCCGCACTACGCCGGTGACATCGCGGGGCACTTCGACGTCACGCGGTCGGCGGTCAGCCAGCACCTCGGAGTGCTGGCGGAGGCCGGGCTGGTCGCGGCCGAGCGGCAGGGGCGCCAGCGCCTCTACCGCATCGACCCCTCCGGCATCGCCCGGCTCCAGGCCGAGATCTCGTCCTTCTGGACCCACGAGCTCGACGAGCTCGTCCGCGACGCGCACCAGGTCGCCACCATCAGCACCGCTACCGAGGAGAAACCATGAACGACGCCCACCCTCCCTACTCGGCGACCGTCGAGCTCCCCGTCGCCCCCGACGAGGCCTTCGCCCTGATCACCGACCCCGAGCGGCTCCGCCGCTGGACCGCTGTCGCCGCCACCGTCGACCTGCGTGCCGGCGGCACCTGGAGCTGGACGGTGACTCCGGGCCATGTCGCCTCCGGCCTGGTCCGCGAGGTCGAGCCCGGCCGCCGGCTCGTGCTCGGCTGGGGCTGGGACGGCGACGAGACGCTGCCGCCCGACGCCTCGACCGTCACCGTCGTGATCGAGCCCGCGGGCGACGGCAGCCGGGTCACCCTGACCCACGAGGGACTGGTCGGCGCCCAGCTCGACGGCCATGCCGAGGGCTGGAAGCACTACCTGGAGCGGCTGGAGCGGTTGGCGGTCAAGGGTGACGCCGGCCCCGACGAGTGGGCGTGGGCGCCGGAGCACCTGGATCCGATCGTCGCCGGCTACGCCGCGCTCGCCGTGCTGCAGCCGGTGCTGCGCGGCCTCACCGCCGAGGACAAGCCCCGCCCCACGCCGTGCACCGACTTCAGCTGCCACCAGGTCGCCGTACACCTGATGGAGTCGATCTCTGCCCTCGGCGGCATGGCCGGGGCCACGGTGACGATGCCCGCGGACGGCTCGCTGGAGAGCAAGGTCTCACTGATGACCGACCAGACCCTCCAGGCCTGGCAGACCCGCGGCCTGGAGGGCGCCGTCGCCGACCCGGCCGGCCGCGAGGTGCCCGCGGCCTTCACCCCGGCGGTGCTCTGCATCGAGCTGCTGCTGCACGGGTGGGACCTCGCCCAGGGCAGCGGGCAGACGATGGAGGTCTCCGACGTGGTCGTGGCGTACGTCGCGGAGCTGGCCGCGCCGATCATCCCG
>JAWWPM010000083.1:0-4470 GCA_033854915.1 Nocardioidaceae bacterium | reverse complement strand
CGGGCGCGCTCGCGCGGCGACACGATGTCGCCGATGATCGCCAGTACGAGCGTGAACAGGCCGCCGGCGCCGATGCCCTGGACGGCGCGGAAGGCCGCGAGCATGTACATCGAGGTGGCGAACGAGCACAGCGCCGAGCCGCCGATGAAGACCATGATCGCGAACATGAACAGCTTCTTGCGACCGTAGAGATCGCCGAGCTTGCCGTAGATCGGCGTCGCGATCGTCGAGGTGATGAGGTACGCCGTGGTGACCCACGCCTGCACGGACAAGCCGTTGAGATCGTCGGCGATGGTCCGGATCGAGGTGCTCACGATGGTCTGGTCGAGGGCGCCGAGGAACATGCCCATCATCAGCCCACCGAGGATGGTGAGGATCTGGGCGTGGGTGTACTCGCCGGTCTCGGACGGGGCGGCGGAAGGAGTGCTCATCGAGGAGTGATGCTATCGGTTGCTCAAAGCAACGGTTGGCCCGCCGAGGTGGTCGGTTTGACCCGGGCCGATGCTGGGCAACCTTCCCTCGACCGCGCACCGCATCGGGTCGGTGCGCGGCACGACACGAGGACGAGCGATGAGCGAGCTCCAGGTCGAGATCCCGCAGCTGCGGGCCTTCGGGGAACACTTCCACACCTTCGGAGTCAGCAACGTCGGCGCCACCGGCCAGGCCACCCGGGTCGAGGCCGGGCAGACCGCCGACATGGACGGCCTGCTCGATGTGATCGCCCCAGCGATCCACGCCACCGCAGTCGCGTTCGGCAACCACTACGACGACGTCGCGCGGGTGATCGCCGGCACCGGCACCGCCCTGACCAGGACTGCCGACGACTACGCCCACGTCGACCACGCGGTCGCCCAGGCGATGGACCACGACGCCGTGTCGGTGGGCAGCCAGCAGGACGCGCCGATCGGCTCGGGCGCGGCGTGGTCCGAGCACCACGTCTACGCCAGCTGTCACGCGATCGAGTCCGACCCGGCTGCGAAGATCCGGCACGGCATGGACGCCGACGTGCGCGCCATCGACTGGGTCTTCCACAAGTTCACCGGCCACCACATCACCGAGCCGATCGACAAGATCGTCGGCAACTGGACGACCCTGACCGCGCGTGGCGAGTCGTGGGCCGACGTGTCGCGCATGCTCACCGCACACGGAAACGACGTACTCCTCAACACCGCCAACGTCGACGGCGTCTGGGACGGAGTCGCCGCCACCAGCTTCCACGAGTACGGCGTGCGGCTGGGCAACGGCCTGCACGGCGAGGCCGAGATCCCGCTCGCGATCCAGTACGCCCTCGACCAGCTCGCGGACAAGTGGGAGTCGCTCTACCACCAGTGCGTCGACCTGCTGCAGAGCGTGATCCACGACGTCGAGGTCGGCGCCGTTGCCCTGGCCGCCGGCTGGTGGTGCGGGGTAGGCGAGGCGGTTGCGGCCAAGAAGTGCGAGGAGGCGCTGGTCGCGTTCTACCGCGCGTACAAGATCGTGATGCTCGTCAAGCACGTCATCTCGGCCGCCAACCTGGCCGTCAAGGGCTTCGAGAAGCTCGTCGACCTCTACCACCTCGCCACCCACATCCCGGAGGCGATCTCGGGCGAGGTGGCCAAGCTGAAGGACCTGATCGGCGAGCTCGGGTCGATCCCGTCGCAGCTGGACCACCTCTCCCATCTCGGTGACACACCGACCAGCCCCTATGGAGGCCCCGGTGCCCCCGGCATCGCCTGATCGGCCGGGCGACCTGCCCGGCAGCCGCTCCGCGATCGAGGCCGTCCTCGCGCCGCTGCGTGACGAGGTCGAGGCGATCGACCGGGAGATGACCGACAACCGCGCCTTCCTCGAGGACCGCCGGCGTCGTGGCGTCGACGCCGAGACCCGCTCGCTGCTGGACCGCGCCGCCGACAGCCCCACCGCGCCCGACTCGCTGCGACGGCTCGCCCGGGAGGTCGCCGCGGGCCGGCTCACCTGGGACGACGTCTTCGCCCACCGCGCGGGCGCGGACGGCGAGGCGTTCCTGGCCGACGCGTTCCGTACGGCGCGTGAGCGGTTCGCCGACGTCGAGGTCGCGCCGGTGCCGGTGCCCGAGGAGGCCCATGCGGTGGGGGTCGAGCCCGAACAGGTCGACGCCGACCTCCAGATGACCCTGGCCATCGCCCGGCTCGAGCACGACTCGATCTACCGCCAGACGTTCGAAGGGCCCACCACGTGAACGGCCGCGACGTGCTCCGCGCCCGGGAGGAGCTCCGGCCCCGGGTGGCGCCGTTCCTCGAGCCCGGCGAGAGCCTCGACGTCGTGATCCCGGCGTCTTCCCGGCTCGGCCGGGCGGTCAAGGCCGCCGCCGCGACGGTGTGGCCGTTCTTTCGCGAGCTGGACCGCTTCCTCCTGGTCGCCACCGACCATCGCTGGCTGGTCCTGGAGTCGTCCAAGGAGCAGTACCTCGGCAGCCTGCACCAGCGCGCCGTGCTCGGGCGCGACATCGAGGTCGACACCTCGTGGTTCACCCGCTTCGACGGCTTCGACCAGCCGTACGCCATCGACCCGGCCTACGAGCTGTGGGCGGTGGCCGCGAACGACGCCCTCATCACCCGGGCCGCCGGCGAGCCGTGGGACCTCGAGTCCGCAGCCGACGGTCTCACCGCCGCCGACAACGACCCCACCGCCGAGCGGCTGGGTGAGCTGGCCATGAAGGCGGGCCGGTTCATCCCGCGCCGACACCCGCGCTGACTCAGCGAGCGGACGCGGGGGCGTGCCGGAGCGGGCGGGCGTAACGCGTGGGGAGCGAGGCGGTGGCCCGCAGGTGCACGTTCTGTAGCAGGCCGATCGCGAGCAGGCCCGCGAACATCGAGGAGCCGCCGTACGACACGAAGGGCAGCGGGACGCCGGTGACCGGCATGATGCCGAGGCACATGCCGATGTTCTGGAACGCCTGGAAGCCGAACCAACAGGCGATGCCGGCCGCCGCGACCCGCCCGAAGACGTCGGTGGACATCGACGAGATCGCCAGGGCCCGCCAGATCACGACCGCGAGGAGCGCGATCAGGATGCCGGCGCCGACCAGGCCGAGCTCCTCGCCGGCCACGGTGAACACGAAGTCGGTGTGCTGCTCGGGGACGAAGCCGGCCTGGGTCTGGGACCCGTGGAAGAGTCCCTGCCCGAACAGGCCGCCGTTGCCGACCGCGATCCGGGCCTGCTCGGTGTTGTAGCCGGCGCCGCGGGGGTCGAGGTTCGGGTTCGTGAACGCCAGGAAGCGGTCGACCTGGTAGGGCTTGAGCAGGTGCCCGGCGAAGGCGGCCACGGCCGCCGTGACCCCGGCCGCGGCGAGCAGCGCCAGCCACCGGCGCGGGGCGCCGGCCACCGCCAGCACCCCGAACACCGTCGCCGAGAGCACCAGCAGGGTGCCGAGGTCGGGCTGCAGCATGATCAGTGCGGCGGGGATGCCGGCGATCACCAGCATCGCGACGACCTCGATCGCACCGACGCGGGCGCGGCGACCCTCCGTCCGCTCGGCCACCAGCAGCGCCATCCCGATCACCACCGCCAGCTTCGCGAACTCCGACGGCTGGATCGACATCCCCCCGACGTCGATCCACGAGCGCGAGCCGTTGATGGTCGTCCCCGAGGTGAGCACCAGCACGAGCCCGCCGATGGAGGCGAGGTAGACCACGGGCGCGACGATCCGAACCCATCGGTGGTCGGTGGCCATCACCACGACCATCAGCACCAGCCCGATGCAGACGTTGACCAGCTGCTTCTTGAGGTACGCCGAGGAGTCACCGCCGGTGAGATCCGTGCGGTGGTAGGTCGCCGACCACACGAGCAACGTGCCCAGCCCGACGAGCGCCAGCACCGCGAGCATCAACAGCCGGTCGACCCCGGGGTTGCGCAGGTGACCGTTCACTGCGGGCTCCTCGTGCGTCCGAGCGGGCGGGGCGGCAGGATCGAGCCGTCGGGCAGGAACGACGGGAGGGTCGCCGGCGCGACCACACCCGGGATGTCGGCGTCGCGGCGGTCCACGGCGGTGCCGTGCACGCCGTACAACGACTCCCAGATCTTGCGCACGAACGGCCCCGACGAGCCCGACCCGGTGCCGGCCTGGCTGACCATCATCAGCACGACGTAGTTCTTGTCGTACGACGCGACCCACGACGTGGACTGCTTGCCGTAGACCTCGGCCGAGCCGGTCTTGGAGCGGATGTGCACCCGGTCGAGGGGGAAGCCGATCATCTTCCAGGCCATGGTGCCGATCTTGGCGGTGCCGAGCAGCGCCGAGTTGTCGTAGGCGATAGCGCCCGCGGGGTCCTTGATGTGGGCCTGGACCTTCGGCTTGATCCGCTTGATGACCCGGCCGCCGGGACTGACGATCGCCTTGGCGATCCGCGGCTCGAAGAGCGTGCCGCCGTTGGACAGTGCGGCGTACGCCCGGGCCAGCTGCAGCGGCGTGACCAGGGTGTCGCCCTGACCGATCGCGAAGTTCACGGCGTC
>JAWWPM010000082.1:0-5511 GCA_033854915.1 Nocardioidaceae bacterium | reverse complement strand
CAGCGGCGCGACTCCCACGACGAAGAGCCGCCCCTCCTTGGCGATGTGCTGGAGCGTGGCCACCCATTCGGGGCTGTTGTCCCACGTCGGCGCGAGATAGATCTCCACGCCGAGCGCATACATCGCGGCCCGCGCCAGCGGCATGTAGTTCTCCCAGCAGATCAGCCCGCCGACCACCCCGAACGGCGTCCGCACGACCGACAGCGTCGACCCGTCGCCGTACCCCCACACCGTGCGCTCGCCTCCGGTCGGCATCAGCTTGCGGTGGCGCCCGGCCAGCTCGCCGGTCGGCGTGAAGTAGAGAAGCGTGTTGTAGAGGGTGCCGCCCGCGAGCTCGTTGACCCCGACCGCCAGGTAGACCCCCGCCTCGCGCGCGGCCTCGCCGAGGCGCTCGGTGGCCGGACCGGGTACGGCGACGGCCTGGTCGAGCAGCCGGTGCATGAACCGCCCGTCCTGCCAGGCCGGCAGCCGCCACACCCAGTCGGGATAGCCCGGGACGAACGCCTCCGGGAAGACCACCAGGGCGGCGCCGCCGGCCGCGGCCTCTTTCACCAGAGCGCACGCCTTCTCGATCGTCGCGTCGCGGTCGAGGAAGACCGGCGTGGCCTGGACCGCGGCCACGGTCGCGCGGGTCATGCGACGCCGGGCTTCGAACCGCCGACGACGAGCATCTCGCACGGACCGACGAAGCCGTCGGGTCCCTCGAACTCCCGCAGGCGTACGGCGATCTCGGCCCAGGCCGCGTCCCGGGCCGCGTCGTCGAGCCCGGACAGCATCTGGTGCAGAGCACCGAAGGAGTCCTGCTCGAAGAGCAGGCACTCCGCGGCCGACGACATCCGCAGCGGCGACGGCAGGAGCATCGACTCGACGTCGACGAAGCCGGCGTCGAGCAGCGCCTGCTCGGCGACCTCCTGCGTGCCGAGACTGAACGGGCCGGGCTGTCCGGGCGCCGGCGGCGGCAGCTGGGCATGCGCGCGGATCACCGAGATCGGCACCGAGAAGAAGCCGTTGCGCTCGGGCGTGGAGTAGCTCACCGCCGCGAGCCGGCCGCCCGGAGCCAACGCCCGCAGCATGGAGGCGAGGGCGCCCTGGGGGTCGGGGAAGTAGATCAGCCCGACCCGGGAGATCACGGCGTCGTACGAGCCGGGTGGCACGTCGAGGTGCTCGCCGTCCATCTCGACGGTCTCGACGTTGGTGTAGCCCGCCGTGCGGATCCGGGCATCGGCGTACTCGAGGATCGCCGGTGACAGGTCGGTCGCGAGCACGTGCCCGGTCGGCCCGACCCGTTGGGCGGCGCCCAGGGTCTGACCGCCGGCCCCGGCGGCGACGTCGAGCACCCGACCGCCGGTGGTGATGCGGGCGCAGTCGAGCATCGCCTCGGTCGCCGGACCGAGCCAGTCCTCGATGGTCGGCTCCCAGCGGTCCCAGGCCTCGGCGGCGGCCTGCCACTGGGCGCGGGTGGTGGTCTTGTACGTCGCTGCGTCGAACGCTGCGTCGGTCACGGCAGTCTCCTCGCCTCTGGTCTCGACACGAAGGCGAGACCACGAGGGCATCATGGCCTCACCGAGGAAGTTGATCCAGTGGTGCCGCGTCGGTTCAGTCCAGGCCACTCAGGTCGGGCGGGACGTCGACCGCGTGCTCGCGCAAGGCTTCGAGCGGGATCAGCTCGAGCGCCCGCTCGTTGGTGGAGGCCAGCACCACCGGCGCCGCGACGCCGTCGCGGTAGGCCTGCAGCCAGCGCACCGCGACCACGCACCACGGGTCGCCGGGGTGCAGGCCGGGGAAGCCGTACTGCGGCATCGGCGTGCTCAGGTCGTTGCCGATCGCCTGCTGATGAGCCAGGAAATCCGCGGTCACCAGCGCGCACACCGCGTGCAGCCCCAGGTCGTCGTCGCCGCACGAGCAGGAGCCGTCCCGGTAGAAGCCGGTCATCGGTTCGGTGCCGCACGGCTCGAGGGTGCCGCCGAGCACGTTGCGCTCGGAGGTCGGTTGCGGCATGCCTGCATCATGCCGGTTCGACGGCACGGGCGCGTTGGCTAGCGTGGCGGGGTGGACCTGACCGCTGACCAGACCGACCGCGCGTGCGGGGTGATGCTCGCCTCGGGAGTCGGCGACGCGCTCGGGGCGGGCTACGAGTTCGGCAGCGCGCCGTACCGCGGGACGCCGGAGATGATCGGGGGCGGGCTCGGGGGGTTCGCACCGGGGGAGTGGACCGACGACACTGCCCAGGCGTTCGCGATCCTCGAGGTCGCCTCGACCGGTGCCGACCTGAGGACCGAGGCGGCGCTCGACGAGGTCGCGGCGAACCTCGCGCGGTGGTACGCCGGCGGGCCGTCGGACGTGGGTGTGCAGACCGCGACGGTGCTGGGGCTCGCGGGCCGGATGGCCAGCGCGGCGACGATGGCCGAGGCGGCCAGGAAGGTGCACGAGCAGACCGGTCGCAGTGCCGGGAACGGCTCGCTGATGCGGACGGCGCCGGTCGCTCTCGCACACCTCGACGATCCGGACGCGCTGGTCGAGGCGGCCAAGGCGGTCAGCGCGCTGACCCACCACGACCCGATGGCGGGTGAAGCCTGCGCGCTGTGGTGTCTGATGATCCGGCACGCAGTGCTCGAGGGGGACTGGCCCCACCTGGACGAGTGGGACGGCTTCGCGAGGGTGAGAGGCTCCGCTCGGCCACCGACGGGCCACACCAACTGGTGGGCGGTGCTGCGCGAGGCCGAGCAGGAGGACCCCGGCACGTTCACCCAGAACGCCTGGGTGGTCGGTGCCCTGCAGGCCGCGTGGTCGGCGATCACCCACACCCCGGTGCCCGACCACGACCCGACGCACCACCTCCAGGACGCGCTCGCCACCGCGATCGGGATCGGCCACGACACCGACACCGTGGCGGCGATCGCCGGTGCGATGCTCGGCGCCCGCTGGGGCCAGCGCGCCGTACCCCACGAGTGGCGCACGATCCTGCACGGCTGGCGCGACCAGACCGGCGACGGCCTGGTCGAGCTCGCGCGACGTACCGTCCGTGACCGCTAAGCGCGGGCGGGCGGCGGCCAGGTCTGGGCGCCGAGCTCGCGCGACAGCGCCCGAGCGGTCTCGCGGACCAGGTCGCCGGGATCGGTCTCGGTCTCGGACGAGCCGGAGACGACCACGCCGATCGCGCCGACCACGTCGCCCCACGAGTCGAAGACGGGGCTGGCCGCGGCGGCCTCGCCGATCACCGCCTCGTCCTGCTCGCGGGCGATGCCGGTCGATCGGATGTCGGCCAGCTGGGCTCGCACGTCGTCGGGCGAGGTCAGCGTCTCGCCGGTCATGCTGCGCAGCTCACCGGTCGCCAGCATCCGCTCGGTGTCCTCGGGCATGAAGGCCAGCATCGCCTTGCCCAGAGCGCTGGCATGGGCCGGGATCACGATGCCGACCTCGGGCATCTGCCGGCTCCCGTCGGGACGCGGCTCGTGCTGGATGATCACCACGTCGTCGATGAGCAGCACGCCGGTGCGCACCGCCATGCCGGTACGACGGGCGAGGTCCTCGGCCCACGGGATCGCCTTGGTGCGCAGCTCGAGCGTGTCGAGGTAGACGTTGCCGAGCCGGAGCACGGCCGGCCCGAGCTGGTAACGGCTGGAGCCGCGCTCCTGCACGACCATCCCGTGCTCGACCAGGGTGCGCACGATGCCGTGGGTGGTCGACGGCGCGAGGTCGAGCCGAGCCGCGAGCTCGGACAGGCTCATCCGCCGGGCGCCCTGGAGGGCGGTGAGCACGCGGATCGCGCGGTCGACCGACTGGATCACGGCTCGGGCCTCCCTGAAAATTGACAACGGATGAAGAAGTATGCCGAACACTCTTGCGAATCAGTGAATCGTAGTAGTAACGTCCACGCAACGTTCGACAATATCGAATGACGTTCGATCTCGGGCACGAAAGGACCACAAGATGCTCGACGACACCAGCACAGCTCAGAAGCTCTTCGCGGAGGCCATCGGGACGGCGTTCCTGGTCTTCGTCGGCGTGGGATCCGTCCCGGCCACCTTGATGGTCAACGGTGACGCACCGTTCACGATGGCCGATCTCGGCATGATCTCGTTGGCCTTCGGGACGATCGTGATCGCCACCGTCTACGCCCTCGGGCACGTCGGCGGCAACCACATCAACCCGGCCGTCACCGTCGGCCTGGCCGTCTCCGGCAAGTTCCCGTGGGCTCAGGTGCCGGGCTACATCGCGGCCCAGTGCGTCGGCGCCGTCGTCGGGGCCACGGCGATCATCGGCGTCCTCGGACACAAGGCCAGCGACGTCGGCCTCGGCGTGGCGTCGTACAACGGCATCAGCTGGACCCAGGCGTTCACCGCCGAGTTCGTCGGCACGTTCATCCTGGTGTTCACGATCTTCGGCGTGATCTACCGCAAGGCCGCGCCCGGGTTCGCCGGCGTCGCCATCGGTCTGGTCGTCTTCGCCGCGATCATCCCGGTCGCTCCGGCCACCGGTGCGTCCATCAACCCGGCCCGCACCTTCGGCCCGATGCTGGTCCAGCAGATCGCCGGCGGCACGGTCAAGTGGGAGCAGCTGCCGATCTACCTGCTGGCCGAGCTCCTCGCGGGAGCAGCCGCGGCCCTGGCCTACGGCTTCATCGCCCACACGCCGGCCGACCGCACCGTCAGTGAGGGCATCGATCTCGCTTCGCCCGAGCCCTCGGTCGCCCAGTCGGCCACGGCCTGAGCTCCGACCCACCCACCCAGAGAGAGACGTCCATGAAGAAGCTGATCAACGACCCGAACGACGTGGTGCTCGAGGCCCTGCTCGGGATCGAGGCCGCACACCCCGACCTCCAGATCGACCACGACAGCAAGATCATCTACCGCGCCGATGCCCCCAAGGCCGGCAAGGTGGGGATCATCTCCGGGGGTGGCTCGGGCCACGAGCCGCTGCACGGCGGTTTCGTCGGGCTCGGCATGCTCGACGCGGCCTGCGCCGGTGAGGTCTTCACCTCACCGGTGCCCGACCAGATGCTCGCCGCCACCAAACTCGTCGACGGCGGCGCCGGGGTCCTGCACGTCGTCAAGAACTACACCGGCGACGTCATGAACTTCGAGATGGCCGCTGAGATGGCGGCCGCCGAGACCGGCGCCCGCGTCGTATCGGTGGTCACCGACGACGACGTCGCGGTCCAGGACAGCACCTGGACGGCGGGGCGTCGTGGGGTCGGCGTAACCGTGCTGCTGGAGAAGATCGCCGGCGCCGCCGCCGAGGAGGGACGCGACCTCGACACGGTCGCCGACCTGGCCCGCAAGGTGAACGCCAACGGACGCAGCATGGGCGTCGCGCTGACGTCGTGCACCGTGCCGGCCGCGGGCAAGCCGACGTTCGAGCTCGGTGAGGACGAGATGGAGCTTGGCGTCGGCATCCACGGCGAGCCCGGACGCAAGCGGGTCCCGCTGGCTCCGGCGAAGGAGATCGCGGAGATGCTGGTCGAGCCGATCCTGGCCGACCTGCCGTTCTCCTCCGGTGACCCGGTGATCG
>JAWWPM010000081.1:0-3797 GCA_033854915.1 Nocardioidaceae bacterium | reverse complement strand
ACGTCGGGCCACAGGATGTCGGTGAAGACCAGCTCGGCGTACGCCGCCTGCCAGAGCATGTAGTTGGAGAGCCGGTTCTCCCCCGAGGTCCGCCAGAGCATGTCGGCGTCGCCCAGCTCGGGCACGTAGAGGTGCCGGGCAAAGGTCTTCTCGTCGACCTTCTCGGGGTCGAGCCGCCCGGCCGCGACCTCGCGCGCGATCGACCGCGCGGTGTCGGCCAGCTCGGCGCGTCCGCCGTAGTTCACGCACATGTTGAGGGTGAGTACGTCGTTCGCGCGGGTCAGCTCCTCGGCGACCTGGAGCTCGTGGATCACCGACTTCCACAGCCGCGGCGCCCGACCCGACCACCGAACCCGCACCCCGAGCTCGTGCATCTCGTCCCGGCGCCGCCTGATCACGTCGCGGTTGAAGCCCATCAGGAAGCGCACCTCCTCGGGCGAGCGTTTCCAGTTCTCGGTCGAGAAGGCGTAGGCGCTGATCGCCTTCACCCCGATCTCTATCGCGCCCTCGACCACGTCGAACAGCGCCGCCTCACCGCGCTCGTGACCCCGAGTGCGTGGCAGCCCGCGTGCCTTGGCCCAGCGCCCGTTGCCGTCCATGGTGATCGCCACGTGCCGCGGCACCAGCGCCGGCGGGATCTCCGGGGGCCGGGCGCCGGACGGGTGCGGGTTCGGCGGACGTACGGCGCGGCGACGCGAGGCGCGGCTCATCGCTCGACGTACTCCAACGACCGCAGCCCGCGCTCGAGGTGCCAGTGCAGGAAGGCCCGGACCAGCCCGGACGCTTCGCGCAGGTGCCGCGCGTCGGCCGCCGCCACTGCCGGCCACTCACCGGCGAGGAGCGCGCCCATCACCTCGAGCGTCCCGGCGGACGGCGAAGCCGCGCCGGGCACCCGGCAGTCGGGGCACAGCGCGCCACCCGCGGACGGGGAGAACCACCGGTGTGGTCCCGGGTCACCGCAGCGCGCGCAGTGGGTGAACGACGGCGCATAGCCGGCCACCGCGAGCGAGCGCAGCAGATAGGAGTCGAGGACCTGGGCCGGTGCCCGCTCACCGCCGGTCATCGCGCGCAGACCGCCGACCAGGAGCAGGAACTGCTGCAGCGACGGCTGCTTCTCCTCCGAGACGAGACGCTCGGCGGTCTCGAGCATCACCGTGCCGGCGGTGTAGCGGTCGTAGTGGTCACCCAGCCGGGCCGGGAAGGCGTCGAGGGTGTCGGCCTGGGTGATGATGTCGAGGCTGCGGCCCTCGGCCAGCTGGAGGTCGACGTGGGTGAACGGCTCGAGCCGCGAGCCCCACCGTGAGGTCGTCTTCCGCACCCCCTTGGCGACGGCGCGCACCCGCCCGTGCTGGCGGGTCAGCAGGGTGATGATGCGGTCGGCCTCACCCAGCTTGTGGGTGCGCAGCACGATCGCCTCGTCGCGGTAGAGAGGCATCACGCGCCGCCGGGGTCGGGGAGGGTGATGATGCGGTCGGCACTGGACTCACCCTGGCCAAGCTTGTGGGTGCGCAGCACGATCGCCTCGTCGCGGTAGAGAGGCACCTCGCCATTCTGCCGGGCCGGAGGCGAACGCCCTAGGACCCGGTCCGGCGATTGCGCCCGGGTGTGTCCCAGCAGCCGAGCGCGAACTCCGCCGCCTTGGCATTGAGCCGGTCGGGCCAGAGCCGCCACTCCAGGATGCTCCCGGCGCGGACGAACTCGGCGTTGGCCAGCTCCCGGGCCAGCATCCGCGAGTCGGCGAAGGGGTGGACCGGGTCGGCGGTGTGCCCGACGATCAGCGCCGGGGCGGTGATCCGGCGCCGCTGGCGCGACGAGGGGGCGATCCGGCCGAAGATGATCCCGTGCAGGATCGCGGCCACCGAGTCGGCCCGCTGGTCCATCGTGTCGAGCAGGATCCCCGCCCAGAAGGGCACCAGCCCGCGCGGCACCGGCCGGGTCAGCATCCGCAGCCCGTTGACCGTGAACGGCGCGAAGCGGGCGGCGAACATCACCGGTACGAACGCCACGATCCCGGCCTCGAGGGCGTTGTCGAGCACCGGCATCTCGATGATCAGGCCCTTGACCCGGTCGGGTGCCGTGGCGGCGACCTCGAGGGAGACGTTGGCGCCCAACGACGTACCGCCGACGACCGCGCGCTCGGCGCCGAGGTGGTCGAGCAGGGCGACGACCTGCTCGGCGAACGCGGTCATCGAGTAGACCAGCGGGTCCGCCGGCCGGTCGGACCGGCCGTGCCCCAGCAGGTCGAGGGTCACCACGTGCAGACCCTCCGAGGCCAGCGCCCGGGCCAGCGGCTGCTGCATCCGGCGCGGCATCAGCTGACCGTGGAGCAGCACGACCCAGTGCGGTCCGGCGCCGTACTCGGTGTACTCCAGGCGCTCCTGGCCCGCGCCGCTGTCGAAGAAGAGCTGTCCGACCCGCTCGGAGACCAACATGGGGTGAAATCTAGTCGCTCGATCCCCGACTCCTTGGGAGGCTGTGGTGGTGAGACTGGACGAGATCGAGGCCTACTACGACACCGTGCCCCGCGCCGCAGCCACCACCGAGGAGGTCGGGCCGTTCACGTTGTTCGTCGCCGAGGAGGGCACGGGGTGGGACTTCTACGCCCGCCCGCGGCTCGGTGGCGAGGACGCCTTCACCGCCGACGACGTACGACGTGTGCTGGCGCGCCAGGTCGAGCTCGGCCGGCCGCGATCCATCGAGTGGGTCGACCAGGTCACGCCGTCCCTCCTGCCCGCGGTGCAGGCGGCCGGCCACGAGCCCGGCCGTTACCCACTGCTGGCCCTCCCCCACGACGCCGAGGTGCCCGCGCCGGAGCACACCCGGGCGCTCGCGGCCGACGACGCCGACCTCGGCCTCGCGGTCGGCGCGGTGAACGCCGCCTTCGAGGGCAGCGACGAGATCAGCGCGCGACCCGTGGGCAAGCGCCCCCAGCTGATCGCCGAGGGTCGCCTGGTGGAGGTCGCGGCCTACGACGCCGACGGCCGGCTGACCGGCGGCGGCTCGGCCGCACCCCGCGGTGAGACCGCCGAGCTGATGGGGATCGGCGTGCCGCCGGCCTTCCGCACGGCCGGCGTCGGCACCGCCATCACCCAGGCTCTGGTCCACGCCTGCCGCCGGGCCGGCGTGCGCACCGTCTTCCTCAGCGCCTACAACGACGCGGCGGCCAGCATCTACCGTCGCGTCGGCTTCATCGACGTGGGCACCGCCTGCATCCTGGGGGTCGACGATGACTGACATCCACCGGATCGGGCCCGACGACTGGGCACTGTTCCAGGAGATCCGGCTCCGGTCCCTGGCCGATGCACCCGACGCCTTCGGCTCCACCCTCGAGCGCGAGCTGGCCTTCACCGAGAGCGACTGGCGGCAGCGCCTGACCGGCCCGGTGTACGTCGTCCTCGACCCCGGGCCGGTCTCCGTCGGCGGGATCTTCGACAACGGCGGGGACTTGACCGTCTGGGGGATGTGGACCGAGCCCTCACACCGGGGTCGCGGCCACGCCCGACGGATCCTCGACGCCCTGATCGCGCCCGGCGTCGAGGCCGAGCTCCACGTGAACACCGCCAACGCCGCCGCTCGCGGCGTCTACGAGCGCTACGGCTTCGCCGCCACCGGCGAGGTGGAGCCGCTCCGGCCCGGCTCCGACCAGACCATGGAGCGGATGGTCCTCAGACGCGGTTGACCGCGCTGATGACCGCCTTCAGCGACGCGGTGACGATGTTGGCGTCGAGGCCGACGCCCCACAGCACCTGGTCGCCCACCAGGCACTCGACGTACGCCGCGGCGATCGCGTCGCCGCC
>JAWWPM010000080.1:0-2859 GCA_033854915.1 Nocardioidaceae bacterium | reverse complement strand
CCGCGGAGAGATCCTGGCCCTGCTGCTCAAGCTCCGTGAGGAGCTGGGGCTCGGCGTGCTGGTCGTCACCCACGACCTCGGGCTGGCCTGGAACATCGCCGACCGGATCGCGGTGATGTACCTCGGCCGGATCGTCGAGTCCGGGCCGACCGAGGCGGTGCTGACCGCGCCCCAGCACCCCTACACGCAGGCCCTGCTCTCCGTCGTACCAGAGATGGAGCGGCTCGAGCCGGTGGTGCTGCGGGGCGAGATCCCCGATCCGACCCGGATCCCGCAGGGCTGCCGCTTCCACCCGCGCTGCCCGGCGCTGGCCTCCGGCGAGGCGGCCGAGGTCGCGAAGCTCTGCCAGGGCACCCCTCTGCCGATCCTGCCGGCGGACCCCGACGGGCACCGCAGTGCGTGCCACCTGGTGGCGTCGCGGGTCTCGACTCCGCTCGACCACCAAGACGGCGCCTCGACGCCGATCGGGGAGGTGAAGACGTGAGCCTCCAGGCGGCGCTGCCCCGTGAGCTGTACGTCGACCCCTCGATGTGGGAGCGCGAGCGCGACCGCGTGCTGCTGCGGGAGTGGACCTGCGTGGGTCGACTCGCCGATCTGGGCCTCCACCAGCCGGAGCGGGTCGCCGTCGTCGAGGTCGCCGGCGAGTCGATGGTGGTGACCTCGGACGCCGGCGGCGCCCTGCACGCGTCGTACAACGTGTGCCGCCACCGGGGCTCCCAGCTCTTCCCGACCGAGCCCGGCGCGGCGCCCCAGCTCTGCGGGGCCAAGGCGATCAGGTGTCCCTACCACTCGTGGACCTACGCCCTCGACGGCTCGCTGCTGCGGGCGCCGCACACCGAGGACGGCGAGATCGAGTCCCTCGACTTCGCCCTGCACCCGGTCGGGGTGGAGGCCTGGAGCGGGTTCGTGTTCGTGCACCCCACGCCCGCCGACGCCGTACCCCTGGCCGCGAGCGTCGGCCGGGCCGACCGCACCCTGGCCAACTACGACCTCGGCGCGCTGGTCACCGGGCTGACGCTGACCTACGACGTCGCGGCCAACTGGAAGGTCATCGCGGAGAACTACAACGAGTGCTACCACTGCGGTCCGGTGCACCCCGAGCTGTCGCGGCTGGTGCCGGCCTTCGCCGGCGGGGGAGCCGGGCTCGACTGGGAGGAGGGCATCCCGCACCGTGAAGGCGCCTGGACCTTCACCATGTCGGGGACCACCGACCGCTCGCCGCTGCCCGGGCTCTCCGACGCCGAGAAGGTGCGACACAAGGGCGAGCTGGTCTATCCCAACCTGATGCTGTCCTGCTCGGCCGACCACGTCGCGGCGTTCGTGCTCCGGCCGGTGGCCGTCGACCGCACCGCGATCGACTGCCGGCTGCTGTTCGCCGCCGGCGAGGTGGCGTCGCCGTCGTTCGACCCCTCGGACGCCGGCGACTTCTGGGACATGGTCAATCGTCAGGACTGGGCGATCTGCGAGTCGGTGCAGCGCGGGATGTCGTCGCGCGCCTACACGCACGGCTGGTTCGCGCCGATGGAGGACGACTCCGCCGACATCCGGCGCTGGCTGTTGCCGCGACTGGGTGGCGACCTCCGATGACCGAGGTCGACTACGTCGTCGTGGGCCTCGGCGCCCTGGGCTCGGCCGCGGCCTGGCAGCTCGCCTCGCGCGGGCACTCGGTGCTGGGGCTGGAGCAGTTCGAGCTCGGTCACGCGAAGGGTGCCTCGCACGACACGTCGCGGATCCTGCGGCACAGCTACCACACGCCCGGCTACGTCGCGCTCACGCTCGAGGCGTACGACGACTGGGCGCGGCTCGAGGAGGCGTCCGGCGAGTCGCTGGTCACCGTGGTCGGCGGGCTCGACCTGTTCCCACCCGGCTGTGTGATCGCGCCGGACGACTACGTCGACTCGTTGGTCGAGCTGGGCATCGAGTTCGAGTCGCTCTCGGCGCCGGAGATCATGGCGCGCTTCCCGATGTTCACCGTGCCCCTCGACACGGTCGGGCTCTACCAGGAGCGCGGGGCGATCGTGCCGGCCGCCCGCGGGACCGCGGCCATGCAGCGGCTCGCCACCGCGGCCGGCGCGACGCTGCTGGGCTCGACGCCGGTCGCCCGGATCACCGACCACGGCTCGCACGTGGCCGTGCAGGCCGGGGACACGTCGTACACCTGCGCAGGGGTCGTCGTCTGCGCGGATGCCTGGACCAACCACGTGATCGCCGGGCTCGGCCCCGAGACCGCAAAGATCCCGCTGACAGTGACGCTCGAGCAGGCGACCTACTTCGCGCCGCCCGACCCCACGTCGTACGACGGGATGCCGCTGTGGATCTGGATGGACGAGCCGTCCTACTACGGCTTCCCCTGCTACGGCGAGGCGACCCTGAAGGCGGCCCAGGACTGCGGGGGACCGCCCGTCGACCCCGACGCGCGGACCACCGAACCGGACCCGGAGATGCTCGCGCGGCTGGCGGGGTTCCTGGCCGACCTCCTGCCCGGCTCGGGTGAGCCGGTGCGGTCGCTGCGCTGCCAGTACACCCTGACCCCCGACCGTGACTTCGTGCTCGCCGCGGTGCCGGATCATCCCTCGGTGGTGGTCGGGCTGGGCGCCGCGCACGGCTTCAAGTTCGCGCCCACCTTCGGCCGGATCCTGGCCGACCTGGTCACGACCGGGAAGACGACCTCCGACATCGCGGCGTTCGACTTCGACCGGCCCGGGCTCACCGACCTGGGCTTCGAACCCACCTGGATGGTCTGAGGGTCAACCTGCCCGGTCGCTACCTGGCTCGCGACCGTCAGGTGGTCACGCGCTCACCAACCGAGCTCACGGAGTCGGGCGTCGCCGATGCCGAAGTGATGACCCACCTCGTGGA
>JAWWPM010000079.1:0-2682 GCA_033854915.1 Nocardioidaceae bacterium | reverse complement strand
CCAGCACCACGTCGAGCCCGAGCACGTAGTCGGTGGTCACGCCGTACTTCACGCAGCACAGGCCGCCGGCGTTGGTCGCGACGTTGCCGCCGATCGAGCAGATCTCGTACGACGACGGGTCGGGCGGGTACCACAGGCCCTCCGCCGCGGCGGCTGCCTTGACGTCCTTGTTGAACGCCCCCGGCTCGACCACCGCGACCTGGCAGGAGGTGTCGATCTCGATGGCGGCCATCCGTTCGAGGCTGAGCACGATCCCGCCGTCGACGGCGCTCGAGCCGCCCGAGAGCCCGCTGCCGGCACCCCGCGGCACGACCGGCACGCGGTGCTCAGCGGCCCACCGGACCGCTGTCTGCACCTGCCCGGCGTCGTCTACGCGGACCACGGCGAGCGGCGTACCCGCCGACGGGTCGCGGGACCAGTCGTGCCGGTACTTCTCCATCGCCGCCGGGTCGGTGACCACCACGTCGCCGGGCAGGGCAGCCCGCAGCTCGTCCAGCGCCTCCATGCGCCCATGCAACCACGGCGAGCAGGAGTGCCTGGATGTTCAGCCAGTTGGGGGGTGACGCGGGGCCCCTGCAGTGGCAAGGTCAGCAGGCGGATCATCCCTCTCGGCACAAGGAGCTCAGTCGCATGTCACTACGCACGCATGCCACGAGTCGCCGCCTCTACTCGGGCGTCGCCAGCGCCGGTCTGCTGACCGGTGCACTCGTCATCCCGGCCCTCACCGGGGCCACCACCTCAGCGGTCGGGGCCACTCCCCCGGCTCCCGCCTGCAACCTCGGCAACGGCATCTCCCACGTCGTCAACATCGTCTTCGACAACGTCCACTTCGGCCGCGACAACCCCAACGTCGCCTCGGACCTCGAGCGCATGCCACACCTGCTGAACTTCCTGCGGAGCAACGGCACGATCCTGTCCAACACCCACACGCCGATCATCGCCCACACCGCCGACGACAGCCTGAGCATCTACACCGGCCTGTACGGCGACCGGCACGGCCAGCCGCTGTCGAACAGCTACAAGACCTACAACCCCGACGGCACCACCGATCCCGCCGCGTCGTTCGCCTACTGGACCAGCCCGGTGGCCGACACGGCGCCGACCCCGACCGCGGGCCACGACACCGCGCCGTCCATGGTCTACAGCGACACCGTCCCGGCAAGCGGCCCGCCGAACCGGCAGACCCCGGCGCCCTGGGTGCCGTTCACCCGGGCCGGCTGCGACGTCGGTGACTTCTCGACGGCCAACATGGTGCTCGAGAACGCCAAGGTCGACCTGCCAACGATCTTCGGCTCCGGCTCGCCCGAGGTCGCCCAGTTCAACGCCGACCCCGACACGTTCAAGGACGCCGAGATCGCCGACTACATCGGCGAGGCGGTGCACTGTGCCGCCGGCTCGGCGACCTGCGCCAACGCCACCGCGACCAAGTTCGGACAGTCGACCCCGACGCCGTCCGCGGTCACGGACGCCTTGCCGACCGAGCCCGGCGGTTACACCGGCCACCAGGCGCTCTTCGGCGCGAAGTACATCGCCCCGCAGCTCGGCGCCGGCACACCCAACGTGACCCGCCACGGGTACCCCGTCACCGACGCCAGCGGCAACCTCACCGATCTCGACGGCAACCCGCTGAAGGAGCCCTTCAGCGGCCGGGCCGGCTTCCCGGGGTTCAACCCGACGGCGACCCAGTCGCTCGCGGTGATGGCCGACATGCAGGAGGCCGGCATCCCGGTGACCTACGGCTACATCTCCGACCTGCACGAGCGCAAGGCCGGCACCACCGGCTGCACCACGGCCACCGCCACCGGCTCCGGCAAGCCGATCGGACCCGGCGACAAGTGCTACGACGACAACGGCAAGGCCTACGACGCGGCCTTCGCGAAGTTCTTCGACCGCCTCGCCCAGGACGGCATCACCACGGCCAACACGCTGTTCGTGGTCGGCTCGGAGGAGAACGACCAGTTCGACGGCGCCAACGTCGGCCGCGCCCTGCCCCCGACCCCGGCGACCTGCGACGGCACGCTGGGCAACTACTGCAGCTACCCGGCCGGCTCGATCGGTGAGCTGCAGGCCAACATCAAGGGCCTGCTCTCGACCACGGCCAGCGCCGCCACGACGTACGACGTGGAGCCGCAGGGCGCGTCGATCTACGCCCACGGCCAGCCGGTGCGCAACAGCACGACGCTGCGCCAGCTCGAACGCGACACGGCCGCGATGACCGCCGACAACCCCTACAGCGGGGCGGTCGGCGAGCACATCGTGAAGTACCAGGCCGGCGCCATCGAGCAGCGGATCCTGCACATGAAGACCGCTGACCCGCTGCGCACGCCGTCGTTCACGATGTTCCCGGTGCCGGACTACTTCTTCTCCACCATCGGCACCCCCAACGTCACCATCAACCCGGGCTTCGCCTACAACCACGGCTACTACTCGCCGAACATCGACGTCACCTGGTCGTCGTTCGCCGGGCCGGGAGTCGCGGCGCACGGCATCGACGGGCCGACGCCGACGCAGAGCAACGAGTCGCACGACCCGAACTCGACCCGCACCGTGCCCGAGGCGTCACAGCGGGGCACCTGGGCCGAGGAGGTCGACATCCGGCCGACGATGCTGTGGCTGCTCGGGCTCCGTGACGACTACGCCACCGACGGCCGGGTCGTCTCGCAGCTGCTCGCGCAGCCAACG
>JAWWPM010000078.1:0-4320 GCA_033854915.1 Nocardioidaceae bacterium | reverse complement strand
GCGGCGGCCCGGCCGGCCTCGAGCACCTCGGCGTGGTCGAGCGGCTCCCCGGAGATCCCCGCGGCGAGATTGGTGACCAGCGAGATGCCGAGCACCTCGAGCCCCGCCTCGCGGGCGGCGATGGCCTCGAGCGTGGTGCTCATGCCGACCAGGTCGCCACCGATCCGGCGCACCATCTCGATCTCGGCCGGGGTCTCGTAGTGGGGGCCGGGGAACTGGACGTAGACACCCTCGTCGAGGCTCGGGTCGAGCTCGCGGCACAGGGCGCGCAGCCGGTGGGAGTAGAGGTCGGTGAGGTCCACGAAGTGCGCGCCCTCGATGGGCGAGCGCGCGGTCAGGTTGATGTGGTCGCGGATCAGCACCGGGGTGCCGGGGGACCAGGCCTCGTTGAGACCGCCGCAGCCGTTGGTGAGCACGATCGCACGACAGCCGGCCGCGGCCGCGGTGCGGACCGGGTGGACGACCGCCGCGACGCCCTTGCCCTCGTAGTAGTGCGTGCGGCTGAGGAACACCAGCAGCTGACGGTCGCCCGCGCGCACGCTGCGGATCTTCCCGGAGTGGCCGGCCACGGCGGCCGCCGAGAAGCCGGGCAGGTCGGTCGTCGCGATCTCGGCGGTGGCCTCACCCAGTGCTTCGACGGCGGGCAGCCAGCCCGAACCGAGCACGAGGGCGATGTCGTGGTGGTCGACCCCGGTCAGCCGGGCGAGCTGGTCGGCGGCCTGCCGGGCGAGCTCCGGTGCGGTCACTGCGGTCACGAGGCGAGCCTAGGGGCCGCGCGCGACGTCACCGACCCCAGGCGGACCTAGTCCGAACGGGCCACAAGATTTTGCGTGGCGGTCGTTGCCACCGACCCCTGGATCCGGGACCATGAGCACAGGTCGATTGGGGGATCGAACCGTGGGGGTTCTGCGTTTTGCTGCACTGGCGCTGGTCGCGCCGGTCTTCGTCATGCCCGGGGGCGCCGCTGAGGCCGCCCACGCCGGGGCCGCCGCGCACGCGGTTTCCGCATCGCGACACGGCGCCGACACCGTCGTCTCGACGCGCACGACCACGCGCCCGACCGGCCGCGCCGCCGACCACACCGGCTCGCGCAGGGCTGACCTGCACGCTCCGGCCACGATCAGGCTGCTGGCCGCTCGCCTCTACTGGGGCGACGCCGCGCCGTCGTACCCGACGGCCAGGTCTGCCAACCACGAGCTCGCCGCCACGGCCGCGTACTTCGAGCGCGTCTCGCAGGGCCGCGAGGCCTTCCACTTCACGCTCACCCGCTGGGTGCACGTGGACGCGAGCGCCGACGTCATGTGCAACACCCAGGGTCGCTCGGTGCGGGCGGCGAGGGCGGCGCTCACGCGGGCCGGCTACCACCCGCAGCAGTTCAACCGTCTGGTGCTCTACACCGAGCAGTGCAACGCGGCTGCGTCGATGGCGCAGGAGCCGGGCCACGTGACCTGGGTGCGCTTCCGCAACCCCGGTCAGCCGGTGCTGGCCCACGAGCTCGGCCACAACCTCGGCCTCGACCACGCCTACGGCCTGGTCTGCCACCAGGGCACGATGCGGGTGGCGATCGGCGGCACCTGCACGTCCAAGGAGTACGGCGACAGCTGGGACGTGATGGGTCACTCGCGGGCCTCCTTCTCGGTGCCGACCCTGGCCCGGCTGGGCTGGGCGGGCCGGCTCGCGACCGTCCGCAGCTCCGGCACCTTCCAGCTCGCCGACGTCGAGAGTCCCGGGACCGGCCTCCAGGGGCTGAAGATCCCGTTGGGTGGCGGCACCTCCTACTGGGTCGAGTACCAACCGCGTCACAGCACGCAGATCGGGCGCAGCATCCCCGGCGTGACGATCCGCGAGCAGCTGCCCAGCGGCCGCGTCCAGCTCATCGACGCCTCGCCGGGCAACCCGACGGGCATCTCGTTCCCCGACCGCGACCTGACCAACCCGGCGCTGCCGGTGGGCAGCAGCCTGACCGTCGGCAACGACATCCGGATCTCCACGGTCGGCGCCGGTCGCGAGGCGACGGTCCAGGTGACCTACGGGCAGCCCGCCTCCGTCCCCGAGACGCCCCAGCTCAGCTTCGCCGCGCAGCTCAAGTCCGGCGACTACCGCATCCAGTGGACCGCCCCGACCGACAACGGCCAGATCGTGCTCGGCTACCGCGTGACCGACCAGATCAGCGGGGCGGTCACCTACGTGCGCAGCCCGGCTGCCTACCGGACGACGTTCGTGCTGCCGGCCCGCAAGGTCGGGGTCGCGCCGACCTTCACCGTCGCGGCCCTCAACCAGGTGGGCTGGTCCGCGCCCAGCGCGCCCCTGGCCGGGAAGGCGTTCGGGCCCGAGGTCACGGTCACCTCGCCGACCGCGAACGCCGCCGTGCCCGACAGCTTCGACGTCTCGCTGGCCGCCAGCCCCGACCCGCAGACCCACTCCGCACCGGTGAAGGCCTGGGCCGACCTCGAGGGCGGCGCGGGCACCTGCACGTCGGTGGACGGCGCTGGGCCCTACACCCTGACCTGCGCGAACGTCGGGAAGGGCAAGCACACGGTCGTGGTCCACGTGCTCAACGACAACGGCGTCACCACCGACGTCACCATGGACATCCGGGTCAGCGGCAACCCCCACCTGCCGTCCTGACGCAGGGGATCGGTCAGGTGCCGATCGAGCGACACGGCCGCAGGCGCAGGGCCGCCACGTAGTCGTCCGGCGCGTCCGCGGCCTCGGCCGACTCCGCGATCACGCCGAGGTACGACGCACTGGGCAGGCCGCCCTCGAACGCGTCGAGCACGTAGGTCCAGACCAGGAGCTCGCCGGTCAGGGTCGAGACCCGCACCTTGGTCTTGCGATAGAGCCCGGTCTCGGTCGACTCCCAGCCGTCGAGCGCCGACTCGTCCTCGCGCGAGACGTCGTACACCGCGACATAGACCTGCTCGATCGGGTCCTCGACGATCGTGGAGAGGGCGCCGTCCCAGCCGAGGTCCTCGCCCCCGAACGTCAGCCGCCAGCCGGTGAGCCACCCGGTGGTCTGGAGCGGGGAGTGGGGACAGCGAAGGCCCATCCGCCGCGGGTCGAGGTTCGACGCGTAGGCGGCGTAGAGGGGCACGGCGACAGGTTAGTGCGTTCCCCTAGGCTGGAGGACGTGACCGAGACCAACCATTTCAATGTCCTCGTCCTCGGAGCCGGTCCGGGCGGCTACGTCGCCGCGATCCGGGCGGCCCAGCTCGGCAAGACCGCCGCGGTGATCGAGAAGAAGAACTGGGGCGGCGTCTGTCTCAACGTCGGCTGCATCCCGTCCAAGGCGCTGCTGCGCAACGCCGAGCTGGCGCACGTGCTGACCCACGAGAAGGACGTGTTCGGCATCCAGGGCGAGGCGACGATGGCCTTCGGGCCCACTCACGAGCGGTCGCGCAAGGTGAGCGCGGGCATCGTCAAGGGCGTCCATTTCCTGATGAAGAAGAACAAGATCACCGAGATCGACGGATGGGGCACCCTGCGGCCGCGGGAGGGAGACGGCCCCGGCTCGGTCGAGGTCGAGCTGAACGACGGCAGCACCGCGACCTACACCTACGACGACCTGATCATCGGCACCGGCGCCACCACCCGGCTGATCCCCGGTACGACGCTGAGCGAGCGGGTGGTGACCTACGAGGAGCAGATCCTCGACCCGGAGCTGCCCGGGTCGGTCATCATCGCCGGCTCCGGTGCGATCGGCGTGGAGTTCGCCTACGTGATGGCCAACTTCGGGGTCGACGTGACCATCGTGGAGTTCCTCGACCGGATGGTCCCGACCGAGGACGCCGATGTCTCCAAGGAGCTGCTCAAGCACTACAAGAAGCTCGGGGTGAAGGTGCTGCTCGGCACCAAGGTCGAGGGCATCGAGGACCGCGGCGCCGAGTCGGGCGACCAGGTCAAGGTCACGGTGTCGAAGAACGAGACGTCGCAGGTGCTGGAGGCCGACAAGGTGCTCCAGGCGATCGGGTTCGCCCCGAGGCTCGAGGGCTACGGCCTCGAGGCGCTCGGGGTCGCCACCGAGCGCGGTGCCATCGTCATCGACGACCACTGCCGCACCACCGTCGACAACGTCTACGCGATCGGCGACGTGACGGGGAAGCTCATGCTCGCCCACACCGCCGAGGCCCAGGGCGTCGTCGCCGCCGAGACCATGGCCGGCGCCGAGACGATGCCCGTCGAGTACGACTTCATCCCGCGGGCGACCTACTGCCAGCCGCAGATCGCCTCGTTCGGCTACACCGAGGAGCAGGCCAAGGAGAAGGGCTTCGACGTCAAGGTCGCGAAGTTCCCGTTCTCCGCCAACGGCAAGGCGATGGG
>JAWWPM010000077.1:0-6093 GCA_033854915.1 Nocardioidaceae bacterium | reverse complement strand
AGGCGCATCGGGCCGCCGAGTCCGGGGCCGCAGTCCGCGTGGTGACCGCCGACCGGCTGCTCGCGGCGCGGGTGGCCAAGGCCGGACCCACGGTGGGCCCGACCTGGCTGCTCGACCGGCTCACCCAGCAATAGCGGACCGTTCCTGTCCGCTAGGGGTCCTAGCGTCGGAGCCATGACGACGATCGCGACCCGCCTCAGCCCCACCCCGACCACCACCCTCGACTGGCCGGTCCGGGGCCGCTTCGACCTCGCGCAGTCGATCAGCTTCGGCTTCGGATCCCGCGTCGCCTCGCCCGCCCACGGGCCGGGCGACACGATGCGCCTCGCCTTCGTCGTCGACGGGTACGACGTGCAGGCGGGCGTCGCGGTGACCCAGCCGGCTCCCGACCTGATCCGGTTCGAGATCACCGGCGAGGCCGAGCCCGAACGGGTCGCGGCACAGGCCGCCAGGGTGCTCTCGCTCGACGAGGACGCCACCGGCTACGACCAGATGGTCGACCGCGACCCCGTGCTCCGGGCGGCCTACGCGCAGCGGCCGGGGCTGCGGCCGCCGCTGTTCTGCTCGGCCTACGAGGCGCTGGTCTGGGCCGTCGTGTCCGCGCGCCGGCCGGCCGCCCAGATGCGCGAGGTGCTCGATCGACTGGCCCACGCCCACGGCGCTGTGCTCGACGTGGCCGGCGTGGCTGTGGCCGCGCTGCCGACGCCCGACCGGCTGCTCGCGGTGCCCAGCTTCCCGGGCATCCCCGAGGGGAAGCTGCGCCGCCTGCACGCGATCGCATCGGCCGCGCGGGACGGGGAGCTCGACACCGAGACGCTTCGGATGGTCGAGGTCGCCGAGGTCGCAGCCGCAATGAGGCGATTCGAGGGGATCGGGCCGTTCTACTCCGAGCTGGTCACCGTACGCGCCCTGGGTCAAACCGACGTACACCCGACGACCGAGCCCCGGGTGCTGGCCGCGACCGCCGCCCGGCTCGGCACCGACAGCCTGAGCCAGGCCGACTTCACCGAGGTGGCACAGGCCTGGCGTCCCTGGCGCACCTGGGCGTGCGTCGCCCTCCGCGCGGCCGCCTCCGCCGGCGTGTGACGCGGGGGTATCACCGCGGAAGACGTCGCACAGCACCGCAGCAGTGGCCGCACCACCGCACCCGTTGCGGACGGCCGAGGTCAGGAGGCGACTTCCGCGGCCCGGCCGATCGCCAGTGCCAGCGATCCCATCAGCTCGGCCCGGCCGCCGAAGCGGCCCGAGACCACGGTGACCGAGGCGGCCGACTCGGGATGGGCGTAGCGGTCGACGCCGGTCCGGATCGCCTCGACCAGTGTGGGCGAGGCCCCGAGGGAGCCACCGACCACGATCATCCCCGGGTTGAGGGTCGTACAGATCCCGGCCAGCACCCGGCCGACGGTCTGGCCGGCGTCGGTGAGCACCCGTCGTACGGCGGTCTCACCGCGCGCGTCGAGCGCCAGCAGGGCCGGCAGGTCGAGCCCGTGGCCGTAGACCGGTCGGAGCAGGTCGAGCAGCCGGCTCGTCGACACCTCGGTCTCCAGGCAGCCACGGCTCCCGCAGCGGCAGACGTCGCCCTGCTCGCGCGCCAGCACGTGGCCGATCTCGCCGGCCAGCCCGGCGACGCCGCGATGGAGCCGACCGCCCAGCACCAGCCCCGCGCCGACCCCGCTGGCGAGCTTGACGTAGAGCACGTCGGTGGCGCCGCGCGCGGCACCGTGCTGGTGCTCGGCCATGGCGCCGAGGTTGGCGTCGTTGTCCACGACGACCGGAAGGCCCAGGCGTCGGCTGAGCTCGTCGGCAGGGGCCAGCTCGTGCCAGCCGGGCAGCACGGCCTGGTCGACGCGGGCCGACCGTCGGTCGATCGGCCCCGGCACGCACAGCCCGACGACCAGCAGCTCGGCCACCGGGGTGCCGGCCTCGTCGGCCACCCGGCGCACCAGGTCGGCGGCGAGGTCGAGCGTCGTCGAGCCCTGCGGGTCCGCGTCGGTGGGCATGTCGATCTCGGCCAGGATCCGCGCGCTGCGGTCGGAGACCGCCACCCGCACGTGTCCGTGCCCGATGTCGACACCGGCCACGCCGCCGGGGCGCAGCGCGAGCGCCACCAGCAGCGGGGGACGCCCGCTCCCGCCCTTGTGCGGCGTACCGCGGTCGGTGGTCTCCACCACGATGCCGGTCTCGAGCAGCTCGGAGACCAGGCTGGAGACGGTGGTTCGCGACAGCCCCGACCCGCGGGCGAGGTCGGCCCGACTCTGCGGCCCGCCCGAGGCGAGGAGGGCGGTGACCGCGCGCAGGTTGCTGCTGCGCAGCTGGGCCAGTGAGTGTCCGGGCACAGCGGCAGGTTAGACGCTTTCGTCCCGAAGTCGGACTAATGACCACTCCAGAGCGTCGTATTGCGCATTGACTCTGATGAATCACGGTCCGTACGGTCGTGTGGTCACCGTCACTCCAGTCTCGGGAGAGTCCCATGGTCGCGTTCCTCTCGCGACGGCGTCCCGCCGTCGCCCTCGGCGCCGCAGCGGTCCTCGCTGTCGGCCTCACCGCCTGGCAGGCACCCGGTGCCTCCGCCACGGCCCAGCACCCATCGAGTACGACGTCCTCCGACGTCCTGCCCTACCAGGACCCGTCGCTGCCGGTCAGCCAGCGGGTCGCCGACCTCCTCGGCCGGATGTCCCTGGCGGAGAAGATCGGCCAGATGACCCAGGCCGAGCGCGGGAGCATCGACTCCGACACCAGCAAGATCACGACCGACAACCTCGGGAGCGTGCTGTCCGGGGGCGGCTCGGTGCCGACCCCCAACACCCCGACCGCCTGGGCCGACATGGTCGACCGCTACCAGGCCGCGGCGCTCGCCACCCCGCTCGGCATCCCGCTGATCTACGGCATCGACACCGTGCACGGTGACGGCAACATGCAGGGCGCGACCGTCTTCCCCCACAACATCGGGCTGGGCGCGACCCGCGACCCCGCGCTGGTGCGTCGCGTGGAGCACGTCGCGGCGTCCGAGACCCGCTCGAGCGGACCGCAGTGGGCCTTCGCTCCCTGCATCTGCGTGGCCCGTGACGACCGCTGGGGCCGCACGTACGAGTCGTTCGGCGAGAAGCCGGCGCTCGTGGAGAAGATGGAGACCGCGATCGACGGCTTCCAGGGCCCGGCCGGCCACCTCTCCGACCACGACCGGGTGCTGGCCACCGCCAAGCACTTCGCGGGCGACGGCCTGACCACCTACGGCACCGGCTCCAACAGCCAGAAGACGGGCAACTACCCGATCGACCAGGGCGTCGACCGGGTCGACCACGCGACGTTCGCACGGCTGGCCCTGGCGCCGTACGTCGACGCCGTGCGCCTGCACCACGTCGGCTCGGTGATGCCGTCCTACTCCGACGTCGACTGGACCGAGGACGGTCTGGGCAACCCGGTCAACATGCACGGCAACCGCGACCTGATCACCGGCTGGCTCAAGGACCAGCAGGGCTTCGACGGGTTCGTGATCTCCGACTACAACGGCATCGACCACATCAACCCCGGTGTCGACACCTTCGCCCAGCAGGTCGCGACCAGCGTGAACGCCGGGGTCGACATGTTCATGCAGCCGTCCAACTTCGAGCAGTTCGAGTCCACGCTGACCAGCGAGGTGCAGAACGGCGACGTGCCGATGTCGCGCATCGACGACGCGGTCTCGCGGATCCTCACCAAGAAGTTCCAGCTCGGGCTCTTCGAGCACCCCTACACCGACCGCACCCATCTCTCGGAGGTCGGCGACGCGGCGCACCGCGCCGTGGCTCGCACCGCGGTCTCGGAGTCGCAGGTCCTGCTCAAGAACTCTCGTTCGACGCTGCCGCTGAAGGGCAACCAGCCGGTGTACGTCGCGGGCAGCAACGCCGACAACATCGGCAACCAGGCCGGCGGCTGGACCCTGACCTGGCAGGGCGGGTCGACCACGCAGATCCCGGGTCACACGATCCTGGACGGCATCACGAACGACGCCTCCCACGTCACCTTCAGCCAGGACGCCTCGGCGCCGGTGCCGCACAACGCGATCGGGGTCGTCGTGGTCGGCGAGACGCCGTACTCCGAGGGCTTCGGCGATGTCGGTGGCCCGCAGTGGGCCTACGACCCGGGTGACAACAACGTGCCGCGACCGCCCAAGACCATGCAGCTCTCCGACGCCGACACCGCCGCGGTGAACACCGTGTGCGCCAAGGCCGCCAAGTGCGTGGTGCTGGTCGTCTCCGGGCGGCCGATGATCATCTCGCCGGCGATGCTGAGCCACGTCGACGCGCTGGTCGCGAGCTGGCTGCCGGGCAGCGAGGGTGAAGGGGTCGCCGACGTACTGTTCGGCAAGCAGCCCTTCACCGGCAAGCTGCCGGTGACCTGGCCGCGCACCGTCGCGCAGGAGCCGATCAACGTCGGCGACGCGAGCTACGACCCGCTGTTCCCGTTCGGCTGGGGGCTCCAGACCGGCTAGGTGTGCCTGCTGCTGCTTCATCATGTGAAGTAGGCGAACCTGCACTTCTCATGGCGAGCACACCATGACAAGTGCAGGTTCAGCACCTTCACATGATGAAACGACAGGCAACGAACCGCCAGCACTCAGTCGTCGACCGGGTCGGGCTTCGTGACGCCGAGCTGCTCGAGCTCCTGCTCGGCGATCGGGTGGATCGGTACGGCGTCGAGGTGCCGCGTGCGGACCGCCGCGAAGGTCCACAGCTTGTTGAGCACGAAGGACAGCGGCGTGACCACCACGATCACGATCAGCTGCGCCCAGTAGAGCCGGGTGCGCAGGCCGGAGCTGTCGTCGAGCGGGTCCGTCGGCAGCGACAGGGGCGAGCCGTGGTGCATGAGCAGGGTCAGCAGCACCAGCCCGATGGCCTGGCCGAGCAGTCCGACCGCCAGGAACGGCCAGTACTCCTTGAACCATCGCGTCTTGCGGCTGCTGCGGAAGGTCCACGAGCGGTTGAGCTGGAAGTTCCAGAGGTTCGCGATGACGAACGCCGCGGTGGAGTAGAGGTGGTACCACCGCGCGTGGAAGGCGGTCGGCCGCAGCGCGAACAGTGCGACCTCGGGGTCCGGGCCGAGCCGCTTCACCACCACCAGCGCGACCAGGTTGACGACCACGCCGGTGCCGCCGACCAGCGCGAAACGCACGAACTGCAGCATGTTGCGACGCGTCCGGCTCAGGCTCTCGGTGCGGGTGGTGCTCACAGTGGGGCACCATATCCGGGGCCGCCTGACAGCCCGCTGTCCACAGCCCGCGAGGGGTACGACGTCGTACGCCGGCCCTGCCGGTAGCGTCGCCGCCATGACGCTGAGGTTCCGCGGACCGGTGCTGCCCGACGGGGAGGCACGCGACCTCTACGTCGTCGACGGGCGGGTCACGCTCGAGCCGGTTGCCGGCGCGGAGACCGCCGCCGAGGGCTGGATCGTGCCCGGGCTGGTGGACGCCCACTGCCACATCGGGCTCGACGCGCACGGTGCCGTGGACGAGGCGACCACCGAGCAGCAGGCGATCGACGACCGCGATGCCGGCGCCCTCCTGCTGCGCGACTGCGGCTCGCCCGCCGACACCCGCTGGGTGCAGGAGCGCGACGACCTGCCCCGGCTGATCCGCTGCGGACGCCACCTGGCGCGCACCCGCCGCTACCTCCGCGACTTCGCCCACGAGGTCGAGCCCGACGACCTGCCGTCCTACGTCGCGCGCGAGGCGCAGGCCGGCGACGGCTGGGTCAAGCTGGTCGGTGACTGGATCTCCCGCGAGGAGGGCGATCTCGCCCCCTCGTTCCCGGCCGACGCGTTCGCGGCGGCCATCGCGACCGCCCACGAGCACGGCGCCCGGGTGACCGCCCACTGCTTCGGTGAAACCGTGCTGCCCGAACTGATCGATGCCGGCATCGACTGCATCGAGCACGGCACCGGCCTGACGACCGACCTGGTCGAGACCATGGCCGCGCGCGCCACGGCGCTGGTGCCGACGGCCTGGCAGCTGAACAACGTCCCGGGCTATGCCGACGCCGGGCGCGAGCGGTTCCCGGCGTACGCCGACCACATGCTCGCCCTGCACGCACGCCGGCGCGACACGATCATGGCGGC
>JAWWPM010000076.1:0-8653 GCA_033854915.1 Nocardioidaceae bacterium | reverse complement strand
CAGGATCGCCTGGGGCTTCACGATGCTCTCGAGGTCGCGGAAGATCGACTTCTTCAGGTCGACCGACTCGACCACCGCCTCGACCACGAAGTCCGCGTCGGCGAGGTCCTGCATGTTCGTGGTGAAGGTGACCCGGCCGACGAGTGCCCGCTGGTCGTCCTCGCTCAGCTTGCCGCGGGAGACGGCACGCGCAGTGGAGTTCTCCAGGTGCTGGCGGCCGCGCTCGAGGCTCTCGTCGTTCACCTCGACACCGACCACCGCGAAGCCGTTGCGGGCGAAGACCTCGGCGATCCCGGCGCCCATCGTGCCGAGACCGACCACCCCGATCGTGGTGAACTCTCGCGACGTCGTGGGCTCGGGCGCGGTGCTGGTCATGGGGCGCATCCTCCCACGCGATCCGGGGCCTCCGGCCGCGAGGTTCCTCACACGGATCATGGCGCAATCAAGACCTGACCGAGGCCCGGAGCGCCACCCCCGGCCCTGGTCTCGGCCCACTCAGCAGGACGGAGGGGCCGCGTCCTCTGGGTCAGGCAGTGACGCCAGCCAGCGAGGCCACCTCGTCGGCGCAGCCCCAGGACAGCGTGACGCCCGCGCCACCGTGGCCGTAGCAGTGGATCACGTCGCCGACGCGTTCGAGGCGTACGGCGGGCCGGGCCGGGCGCAGGCCCACCTTGTGCGCGAGCACCCGCGCGCGGGCGACGGCAGGGACCAGGGCCGCGGCTCGGCGCAGGATGTCCGCGGCGACCTCGGGGGACGGCCCGCGGTCCCACTCCCCCGCGTCGTCGGTGCCGCCGAGCACGATGTCGTCGCCCCGCGGGATCACGTAGGTCGGGCCCTCCTCGTCGAGCCACCACTCGGCGAGCCCCACCTGCTCGACGACCACGACCTGGCCGCGCACCGGGGTGGTCGTGGTGTCGGCGGCGAGGAGGCGTGACCCGAGCCCGGAGCAGTTCACGACGAGAGGGCCCTCGGGCAGCGCGGACAGACCGAGCCGGGTGATCGTGGCACCGGCGTCGAGCACGCGAGTGGCCAGCCACGCCAGGTAGCGCGGCATGTCCACCACCGGGGTCACGAACGACCAGGCCTCGGCGTACCCGTCCGGCGGGGTCACCCTGTCGAGCCGGGGCACTGCCTCGACCCACCACGGGTCAGCGGCCGGCTCCTTGAACACCTCGGTGCCGTTGCGCATCGCCACGCCGGAGCCGTCGACGCCGGCCAGCGCGGCGAAGGCGTCGTACGTCGTACGCCCCCAGGCCGTGACGCGGTCCTGCGGGAACGCGAGGTAGGGGTACCAGATCGCAGCCGCGACGCTCGACGTCGTCTCCAGCGGGAGGTCGCGGGCCAGCACGTCGACGCGGTGGCCGGCCTCGAGCAGTCGCAGGGCGCAGGACAGGCCGACCACGCCCGCGCCCACCACCAGCACCCGCTCCGTCATGGGGCGAGTCTGCCGCACCGTGCCCGGAGGTCGCCCCTGTAGATTCACGCCCCGTGAGGATCGTGGTCGCGCGCTGCCAGGTCGACTACGCCGGACGCCTCACCGCCCACCTGCCGATGGCGACCCGGGTGCTGATGATCAAGGCCGACGGGTCGGTGCTGGTCCACAGTGACGGCGGCTCCTACAAGCCGCTGAACTGGATGTCGCCGCCGTGCACCCTGCGCGAGGGCACGACCGACGAGGGCGTCGCGCTGTGGACGGTGACGTCGAAGACTGACGACACCCTGCGGATCCTGATCGAGGAAGTGCTCAGCGACACCGCCCACGACCTCGGCATCGACCCCGGCCTGCAGAAGGACGGCGTCGAGAAGCACCTGCAGGAGCTGCTCGCCGAGCACCCCGCCACGCTGGCCGACGGGCTGACGCTGGTCCGGCGGGAGTACCCGACCGCGATCGGGCCGGTCGACCTGATGTGCCGCGACGCCCTCGGTGCGTCCGTAGCCGTCGAGATCAAGCGGCGTGGTGAGATCGACGGGGTCGAGCAGCTGACCCGCTACCTCGAGCTGCTCAACCGCGACCCCCTGCTCGCCCCGGTCCGTGGGATCTTCGCGGCCCAGGAGATCAAGCCCCAGGCGCGGGTGCTGGCCACCGACCGGGGCATCGCGTGTGCCGTGGTCGACTACGACGCGCTGCGTGGGCTCGACTCGTCGGAGGACCGGCTCTTCTGAGCGGGCTCGTCACCGGGAGCTTCATCATGTGATGCAGGCGAACCGGCGCTTCACACGGCGTGCTGACCCCGTGATGTGCCGGTTCGCCCACTTCTCATGATGAAACTGCAGTGACGTCCGCCTCACGCCGCGACGGGTGCGTCCGCCGGCTGGGGCTCGATCCCGACCGGCACCCGGATCCGGCCCGGCAGCAGGAACGCCGCGGCGACCGCGCCGGCCAGGCAGAGCAGGCCGACCACGACACAGGCGGTGCTCATCCCGGCCAGGAAGGCGTCCTGGAAGGCCGCCACGAGACGCGGGTCGCCGCCGGCGACGACCTGGGCCACGCCGACGGAGTCCTGGGCGCGTCCCAGCGCCCCGCCCGGGAGCGCGGCGTACGCGCCGGAGGCCAGGTGGGCGGCGAAGACCGACGAGAACACCGAGCCGACGACCGCGACCCCGAGGGTTCCGCCGAGCTCGCGGGTCGCGTCGTTCACGGCGCTGCCCACGCCGGCACGGGCGGGCGGCAGCACCAGGAGGATCGACTCGGTGGCGGGCGTGGAGATCAGCCCCATGCCCAACCCCATGATCACCATCTGCGGCACGATCACGCGGGGGTACGACGTGGCGACGTCGGAGGTGGAGATCCACAAGAACGCCATCCCGAACAGCACCAGCCCGGTGGTGACCACGACCTTGGTGCCGATCCGCGGGGCCAGCGCGGCGCCCACCACCGATGCCACGGCGATGCTGATCGCGACCGGCAGGATCCGCGCGCCGGTCGACAGGGCGCCGTACCCGCGCACGAACTGGAAGTACTGGGTGACCAGGAAGATGAAGCCGAACAGCGCGAAGAAGGTCACCGTGACCGCACCGCTGGCGGCGCTGAAGCGGCGGTCGCGGAAGAGGGTCACGTCGAGCATCGGGTGGGAGGTACGACGCTCCCAGAGCACGAAGCCGGCGAGCAGCGCAGCGGCAACCACGAAGCCGCCGATCGTGGCGACCGAGGACCAGCCCCGGCCGGGGGCCTCGATGATCGTGTAGGTCAGCGCGGCCAGCAACGCGACCGAGAACAGCAGGCCGGGGCGGTCCAGCGACGGCACCGAGGCGTCGCGCGACTCCGGCACGAGGAGGAAGGCGGCGACGGCCGTGACCAGGGCCAGCGGGACCAGGGCCCAGAACACGCTGCCCCAGTAGAAGTGCTGGAGCAGGGCGCCGCCCATCACCGGGCCGGCCGCCACGCCGAGACCGACCACGGCGCCCCAGATGCCGAGCGCGGCGGCTCGCTCGCGGCGCTCGCGGAAGGTGTTGGTGATGATCGAGAGCGTGGTCGGGAAGATCAGCGCCGCGAAGGTGCCCATCACGAAGCGGGTGGCCACCAGCGCCCCCGCCGAGGTCACCAGGGCACCGGCCGCGCTGGCCAGGGCGAAGCCGACCAGGCCCACGATCAGAGCCGGGCGGCGGCCGAACCGGTCCGACAAGCTGCCCGCCGCCAGCACCAGCCCGGCGAAGGCCAGGTTGTAGCCGTCGACCACCCACTGCAGCTGCCGGGTGCCCGCATCCAGCTCGCGGGAGATGGACGGGAGCGCCACGTTGACGATCGTGGTGTCCAGGTTGATGGCGAGGACGGCCGCGCAGACCGTGGCCAGGACGGCCGCCTTGTGACTCCTCATGACTCCTCCAGGAAGACTCGGGCCACCAGCCAGTGTGGACAGTGACAACATGACGGTAAGGCCGGAATGTAGTCACTGTCAACATGCGCGTAGGATGGGCGCGTGACCGAGCGCAGCCAGCCCTACCACCACGGCAACCTGCGGCCCGTCCTGATCGACACCGCCGTGGCACTGGCCCGCACCACCGGCCCCGACGGCGTGGTGCTGCGCGAGGTCGCCCGCCGAGCCGGGGTGTCGCACAACGCGGCTTACCGTCACTTCGACGACCGAGCCGCGCTTCTCGCCGAGGTCTCGGGCTGCGCGATGGCCGACCTCGAGGCTGCCATGCAGACCCGGATCGACGCGGTCACGCTGACCGACCCGGTCGCCAGGGCGACCGAGCGGCTGCGCGAGACCGGCCGGGCCTACGTCGACTACGCACTGCGCGAGCCCGGCCTGTTCGCGGTCGCGTTCGGCGCGCCCGAGGGACCGATGGTGCACAGCGACCCACGGGCGCTGACCGGCCCGTACGCCGTGCTCAACGCGGTGCTCGACGAGCTGGTCGACTGCGGCGCGGTCACCCCCGAGCGGCGGCTCGGCGCCGACGTCGCCTGCTGGGCCATGGTGCACGGCTTCTCCGACCTGCTCCTGCACGGCCCCCTGCGCGACGTGCCGTCCGACCGGCGCGCACCACTGCTCGAGGCTGTGCTCGACGTGATCGGGCGCGGCCTGCTCGGCTGAGCCGACAGCCCCGGTTCACAGTGCGGCCGCCACCGCCGCCCAGCCCTGCGGCACGGCGCCCAGACCGGTGCCGTCCTCGGGGCTCCAGTACTCCGCGAAGCCGGACTCGAGTACCCCGGCGAAGGTCATCTCGCGGATCCGGTCGTACGTCGCGTCGTCGCGCCAGCGCCGCGCCGCCAGCGCGAGCAGGTAGTTCAGCTGGGGCCAGGCGGCGCCCCGCCAGTACTCCCCCGGCTCGTAGGCCGGGTGCCGCCGCGGCAGGTAGGCCAGCCCGTACGGAGCGCCGAAGCGCTCCGGGTCGGTCAGCTGCCCGAGCACGCGCTGGGCCTTCGCCGAGTCGGGCGTGACCAGGGCGCCCAGGGCGCCGTCCAGGGTGGGGACGCGGCAATGGGGGCCGCCGCCGACCAAGGGCCGGTCGATCCACAGCCCTTCGCTCTCCTCCCAGAGCAGGTCGTCGACCACCGCCGCCAGCTCCTCGCCCCGCCTCCCCCAGTCGGGGTCACCGGTGAGCTCAGCACACTCCAGTGCCGCATGGGCGCACAGCGCGTTGAACGACGCCGGCGCGCACGCGAACGACCGCGACCACACCGCCGCCCCGTGGTTGTCGAAGTAGGTCTCGCCGACGAGGCCCCGGTCGAAGGCGCTGAACGCCGCGTGGTCGTAGGCCGGCAGCGCCACCCAGTCGTCCCAGCGCGGCGAGTCGTCGGTCCCGGTCTCCCACGGGTGCACGACGTAGATGAGGCCGTCGGGGGTCCGACGGTGCTCCCAGAGCCACTCGAGCGCCGCTGCGATCCTGCCGACGAGCCCCGGCCCGAGGGCGGTGCCGCCGTCGACCAGCACGCGGGCGGCATGGGCGTAGACCGGTGGCTGCGTGAACGACGAGCGGTCCGGCAGCGGGCCACGGTTGCCGCTCGGGCCGAGGTAGCGCAGGTGCGGGACGAACCCGCTGTCGAGCTGCCCCTCGAAGCAGGTGGCGAGCTCGCGGGCACCCCGCGGGTCGCCCAGGGCCGACCAGGCGATCGCGTGGAAGCACGAGTCCCACAGCCACTGGTGCGGGTAGACCTCGGGGTTCGGCGGGCAGAAGCCGTCCGAGTCGCGCCAGCTGGACTCCAGCACCTCGCGGGCTCCGGCGAGCACCCGACTCCGGTCGGTCACCCGAGCCGCCAGCCGTCGGCGTCGCGCTCCAGGACGTACGTCGAGCAGTTCGGTACGTCGTACGCGTCCGCCGGAGCCGACGGCGAGCCGGGCGCCAGACGACCCACCAGCGCCAGGATCACGCCGCCATGGCTCACCGCCAGCACAGTCTCGCCGCGGAACCGGTCTGCCACATCATCGAGCACTCGCAGCACCCGGTCGGCCACCTGGTGGCCCGACTCGCCGCCGGGGACACTCGAGCCGAGGTCGCCGGCCAGCCAGTCGGACACCATCGGGTCGAACACCAGCGGGTCCCAGCCCCGGCCCAGGAAGTCGCCCACGGCGAACTCCTGCAGACCGGCGCGTACCTCGACCGGCAGGCCCAGCACGGCGGCGGCGAGCTCCGCGGTCTGCACGGCCCGGGCGAGCTCGCTGCACACCACCCCTGCGACCCGTTCGCCGGCGAGCCGCTCCCCCAGCTCGCGGGCCTGCGACCGACCGAGCGTGGTCAGGCTGCCACCGGAGTCGGTCATGGTGTCGGTCTCGTAGGCCGCCTCCCCGTGCCGCGCCACGATCAGCCGGGCCGGGCAGTGCAGGTCGCTCATGGCGCCACTGTGCCATCCGTCCGCTCCACCACCGGTGGGGCACGATGGGCCGATGCGGATCTTCCACATCGCCACGCACGACGACTGGGAGCGGGCCCTGCTCTCCGGGCACTACACGACCTCGACCCTCGGGGTGTCGCTCGAGCAGGCGGGCTTCCTCCATGCCGCGCGGCGCGAGCAGGTGTCGTCGGTGCTGGCGCGCTACTACGGCGACGTCACCGTCCCCCTGGTGCTGCTCGAGATCGAGACCGACCTGCTCGATGTGCCCTGGCGTGAGGACGAGGTCGCAGGCGAGACGTTCCCCCACGTCTACGGGCCGTTGAGCCTCGCCGCCGTCGTGAGCTCCGGCCCGGTCGATGCCCGTGTCTAGCCGGGTGGAGCCCGGGCCCGGCCAGGAGTCGGTCTGGGACTACCCGCGTCCGCCGCGGCTGGAGCCGGCCACGGCCACGATCGAGATCCGGCTCGGCGGCCAGGTCGTCGCCCGGACGACGCAGGCCCTGCGGGTCCTCGAGACCAGCCACCCGCCGACCTACTACCTGCGGGTCTCCGCGTTCGGCGACGGGGTGCTCCGGTCGATCGCGGGCTCGTCGTACTGCGAGTGGAAGGGCTCGGCCTCCTACTACGACCTGGTCACACGGGCCCGCACGGCCGAGCGCGCCGGCTGGACCTATCCGGTCCCGTCGCCGGGGTTCGAGGCGCTGGTCGATCACGTCGCCGTCATGCCGGCCGCGATGGACGAGTGCACCGTGGACGGCGAGGTGGCGGTCCCGCAGGAGGGCGGCTTCTACGGCGGCTGGATCACCAGCCGGGTGGTCGGACCGTTCAAGGGTGCGCCCGGGACCCGGGGCTGGTAGCTCAGGCGCTCCGCTCGGCCGCCCCCAGGTCGGCGAGGCGGGACCGGCCGACCTCGGTCGCCCGGAGGCCGCGGTGGTCGTCCGACCGCCGCACGAACCACGGCTCGGGTCCGTCGACCAGCGCCGTCGTGATCGCCGCGGCCAGCGACCCGGCGAGGTGCTCGCGGCGCTCGGTCCAGTCCAGGCACGGCCGGGCGAGCCGGCGCCGCGCAGCACGTGCGCTCGTCACGTCGACGCCCCAGCCGAGCAGACCCGCGACCCCCGCGTCGGACAGGGCATAGCCACCCACGTCCGGCAACAGCCAGCGGCGTTCGAGCAGCCCGTCGTGCAGGGCGACCCCGCTACGCCCCGCGAGGTGGTCGTAGCACGTGCGCGCCTCCGCCAGGGACCGTGCGCGGCTCGACTGGCGCAGCGTCGTGACCGCTCTGGTCGGCGCGATGTGCGACAGCGACTCCAGCGCGGATCCGACCTCCGGCGAGGCGAGCCGGTGGTAGCGGTGACGTCCCTGGCTGACGACCTCGACCAGACCGCCGGCAACGAGGCGCGCGAGGTGCTCGCTGGCGGTGGCCGCGCTGACGTCGGCGACCCGCGCCAGCTCGGTCGCGGTCAGTGCGCGCCCGGTCATCAGCGCATCGAGCATGGTGGCCCGGCTGGGGTTTCCCACGAGCGCGCCCACGGCAGCGAGATCCACGTCGTACACCCCACGAGCGTAGGCCGCCAACACTTCGGCTCGCCCCGAAGTCTCGGCTCCCTAGCCTCGCGCCATGACCCACACCACCGAGAACCCGGGCGCCGCGGTCGAGGAGGCGGTCCGTGACTGCCTGGCGCTGGTCGACACCTGGATCCACTGGGACGGCCGGCCCCTCGTCAGTGAGGACGGCGACCGGATCTACACACCGCACAAGGCGGTACGCAGGATCGCCGACCACCTGGTCGACCACCTTGCGGAGGTGGAGGCGCTCCTGGCCGGGGTCGAGACCCAGCCGGACGCCTGGCACGGCATCCTGCTCACCCTCGACTCCGACTGGGCGCGCTTCACCGAGGGCGACCGCGACGAGGCCTACCAGCGACTGCCCCGGCTGGCCAGGACGTTCGCACTCCGGCTCGCGGCCGCCGGGCCCGACGCCTGGGACGCGCCACGCGGAGAGCACTGGACGCTGCGCGGGATCGCCGACCACCTCACCGGCGTGCGCTGGTATGCCGAGCAGGTCGGCGATCTGCGCACGCCCTAGCGGTCAGAAGAGCCGGGGTACGAACGTCTGCTCGTGCATCGGCGGCCGGACGTAGGGGATCTCCCGCATCGTCGGCAGCGCCACGACGTCGGGCGCCACGTCGACGAAGTCGAACTGGCTGAGCAGGTGGCTGATGCAGTTCAGCCGGGAGGCCCGCTTGTCGTCCGACGGTACGACGTACCACGGCGCCTGCTTGATGTCGGTGTACTGGAACGTGGTGTCCTTGGCCATCGAGTAGCGCACGTACAGCTCGTGCTCGGCGAGGTCCATGTCGGAGAGCTTCCAGCGCTTGA
>JAWWPM010000075.1:0-8112 GCA_033854915.1 Nocardioidaceae bacterium | reverse complement strand
GCCTTCGCGGCCGAGGCCGTGGGCGCCTCGGTGCTCTACGCCACGGCATTCCTCTACCAGGCCCCGGTCTCGACGACCCACGTGATCACCTCGGCGATCATGGGCTCCGGCGCCACCCGCCGCGTCTCGGCCGTCCGCTGGGGCATGGCCCGCTCGATCGTGAGCGCCTGGGTGCTCACCTTCCCGGCCGCCGGCTCTGCCGCCGCCCTCTGCTTCCTTGTCCTGCACCCCTTCCTCGGCTGACCCCCTTCCTGGGATAGTCCGTGACGAAAGCATGGCCCCAGACACGAAATGGATGCGTTTCGTCACGGACTATCCCGCGATCAGGATCAGCCGGCGCGGTGACGGAGCAGCCGCTCCCGCTGCCTCACCGAGAGGGCGCGGCGCTGGTCAACGGTCTCGGTGGGGATCCACCATGACGGTTTCTCGATCGTCCAGGCTCGACTCGACGGCGCGGCAAACCGTGCACGCGCTCGTGTCGCCCGCATCCGTCGTACGACGTCGAATGGGTCGCGGGAGTCGGAGGCCAGGACCGTGAAGTACTCGAGGCCGACGGCACGGAAACCCTCTTCACGCCGTACGTCGCGGGCCCGCTGTACGCCCTGGAGGTGGAGCGATCCGTCGTACTCCCCTACGACGCCGGCCTCGTCGTCGAGGATGTCCGGAGTGCCGATGTGTCGTCCGGACAGGTCGAAGATCGGCGCGTTGCACAGGGGCATCGGCAGTCCGGCGTCGAGCACCCAGATCAGACGGAGGTGACTGGTCTCCCGGGGTGACCAGCTGTTCTCGCTGGTCAGGAGCATCGCCTCCCGGCACTGGGGTATGCCCGTCCAGCCAGGTTGCCGGCCGATGAACGCCCAGAGCTCGACCGGCGAGACGAGATCCGCCTGCATGGCCATGTCGGCAGCGACGACCGCGGCGCGCACCGAACCGGCGTACCGCATCTCGAAGCACACCGCGCGCACTGCGACGGTGACGCGGAGTCCGTCGACCACGATCAGCTCGGTCGGACCGAGTCGCTCGGCACTCACCTGGATGCCGGCTTGTGGACGGATGTCGTTGCCTGCGGTCACCAAGCAGACCGACAGCTCCGTCACACCGTCGGAGGCAAGTCCGTCGAACCATCGAGCACCCATCCACCGCAGGGCCGCCCACCCGGTCACGCCGCCGTACGCCGGAAGCACCGCAGCCGCCTCGATGATCCGCTGCTCCGGGAGGCTGCCGTCGACATCCGCCGGCACGAAGAGGCCGTGGCTGCTCCGCCGCCACCGGCGACCAGCGGCCTGGCCTCGCGTAGGTCCCGCCACCCCCGTCGGGTCGAGCCGAACCGGGCGAACCAGACTTGGTCGGTCGATCGGAAGCCCACCAGGGTCGGCGTGCTGACTGTGCATCCACCCGAGGATGCTCCGATCCAACCCTCGGTGACGTCAGTCATCCACAGGCTCTGGGCAGGGTGCCGGGATAGTCCGTGACGGAAGGCAGGTCAACGGGGCCAATTTGGATGCGTTTCGTCACGGACTATCCCGACACGGCCCTGAGTACGGCGCGGAAGGGAGCCGTGGGTCAGCCGAAGCGGCCGGAGATGTAGGCCTCGGTGGAGGGCTCGTCGGGGGTGGAGAACATCTTGCGGGTGGGGTTGAACTCCACCAGGTGGCCGGGTTCACCGGTGGCCTTGAGGTTGAAGAACCCCGTGTCGTCGGAGACCCGCGCCGCCTGCTGCATGTTGTGGGTGACGATGACGATCGTGTACTCCGACTTCAGCTCGTGGATCAGGTCCTCGATCGCGGACGTCGAGATGGGGTCGAGGGCCGAGCAGGGCTCGTCCATCAGCAGCACCTCGGGCTCGACCGCGATCGCGCGGGCGATGCAGAGTCGTTGCTGCTGGCCGCCGGAGAGCCCCATGCCCGGCTTGTTCAACCGGTCCTTCACCTCGGTCCAGAGGTTGGCTCGCTTCAGCGAGCGCTCGACGATCGAGTCGGCGTCGTCCTTCTTCAGCTTCTTGGCGTTCAGCCGGTTGCCGGCGAGCACGTTCTCGTAGATCGACATCGTCGGGAACGGGTTGGGGCGCTGGAAGACCATCCCGATCTGGCGGCGTACGGCGACCGGGTCGACGCTGGCGTCGTACAGCGACTGGCCGTCGACGACCACCTTGCCCTCGACGCGCGCGCCGGGGATCACCTCGTGCATCCGGTTCAGCGAGCGCAGCATGGTCGACTTGCCGCAGCCCGACGGACCGATGAATGCGGTCACCGACTTCGACTTGACGGTCATGTTGACCCCCTCCACCGCGAGGAAGTCCCCGTAGTAGATGTTGAGGTCCGAGACGTCGATGCTCTTGGCCATGGTTCCTTCCTTCGGCCTTCAGTTTCCCTTGGCGGGCGCGAAGATGCGACCAATCAGGCGGGCGGTGAGATTGAGGACCATCACCAGCACGATCAGCACCAGCGCGCCGCCCCACGCGCGCTGGTAGCCGACCGGCGTCGAGCTGGAGTACTGCGAGAAGATGAAGACCGGCAGCGTGGTCATCCGGCCGTCGAACAGGTTGGTGTTGATGCCGTCCGTCGCCCCCGCGACCACCAGCAGCGGCGCGGTCTCGCCGATGACGCGCGAGATCGCGAGCACCACCCCGGTGACGATGCCACCCACCGAGGTCGGCAGCACCACCTTGACGATCGTGCGCCACTTCGGCACACCCAGGGCGTACGACGCCTCGCGCAGATCGTCGGGAACGAGCCGGAACATCTCCTCCGACGAGCGCACCACCGTCGGGATCATCAGCAACGACAGGGCGATCGAGCCGCCGAAGCCCATCCGGAACGCCGGGCCGAACAGCAGGACGACCAGGGCCAGGGCGAAGAGGCCGGCCACGATCGAGGGAATGCCGGTCATCACGTCCACGAGGAACGTGATCACTCGCGCGGTCCGCGAGCGGGCGCCGTACTCCACGAGGTAGACCGCGGTGAGGATCCCGACCGGCACCGACAGGACGGCCGCGGCGAGGGTGATCAGCAGGGTGCCGATCAGGGCGTGCAGGATGCCGCCCTGCTCGTCGCCGATCACGTTGAGCATCGAGAAGGTCAGGAAGTCACCGTTGATCGCCGGCACGCCGCTGCGCACCACCACCCACAACAGCCAGACCAGGGGCGAGATCGCGATCGCGAACGCGGTCCAGATCAGGCCGGTGACGAGGCGGTCGACGGCGGCGCGGCGGCCCTCCACCAGCCGCGACCAGAGCGGCATCGCCACCAGGAACACGACGACCGCGAGCACCAGCCAGGCGGCCGGGCCCCAGCCCCCCAGGAGCGCGGGAAGACCGGCCACGGCGAGGGCCATGGCCGCGACCAGGCCGGGCGCCCACCGGGGCAGCCGCGCCTGCGAGAGCGTCATCGGGGCGCTGGTCATCGGGGTCCCTGCGGAAGTCTTTCGGGGTCCCCGACGGGACGCGAGCGAAGCGAGTGGCCTGGCGGGGTGTCAAGCGCGAGCTCTGCGAGCGGTTTCGTGGGGTGAGTCATCTGGCCAGCCTCCGCGCGTTGCGACCGGCGACCCAGCGGGCCGCGAAGTTGACCAGGAAGGTCACCACGAAGAGCACCAGTCCGGTCGCGATCAGGAGCGACTGCCGCTCGGGTGTCGCCTCCTTGTAGTTCAGGGCGATGTTGGCGGCGATGGTCGGCGGGCTCGCGGTCCCGATCACGTTGAGCGTGGTCAGCGGGGTCGTCGCCAGCACCATCGCGACCGCCATGGTCTCGCCGAGCGCGCGCCCCAGGCCGAGCATCACCCCGGACACCATTCCCGAGCGGGCGTAGGGGAACACGGCGTACCGCACCATCTCCCAGCGCGTCGCGCCCAGCGCCAACGCCGCCTCCTCGTGCAGTCGCGGCGTCTGCAGGAACACCTCGCGCGAGATGGCGGTGATGATCGGCATGATCATGATCGCGAGCACGATGCCGGCGGTGAAGAGCGAGCGCCCGTTCGGCGACGGCGGCCCGAAGATCGGGATGAAACCGAGGTGCGTGTGCAGCCACACGTGGGCCGGCTGGAGGTACGCCGCCAGGTAGCGGCCGCCCCACAGGCCGAAGACGACCGACGGCACGGCGGCGAGCAGGTCGATCACGTAGGAGAGCACCGAAGCGAGACGCCGCGGCGCGTAGTGCGAGATGAACAGGGCCACCGCGATCGAGAACGGCACCGCGACCACGAGGGCGATCGCGGAGGCGAGCAGCGTGCTCACGACCAAGGGGCCGATGTAGCTGACGAACGACGTGAACGGTGCGTACGTCGCCGGGACCGAGGTCAGCCCGACCCAGCCCTCGATCGCCAGGAAGACGAAGACGGCCACGAGCGCCGCCAGGATCGTCAGCGCCGATGCCCGCGCAAGGCCGGCGAACGCGCGATCACCGCGCCGGCTGGTAGGCCGCGCGGTGGGTGGGCTCTCGGGGCCGGCCTGCTCCGGAGAGACGGTGGCGGTCACGGGCGCTCCTGCCTGGCTCAGTGACGAAGGAGCGGGTACGGCGGCCGGTGGAGGCCGCCGTACCCGCAGTGGTCGGTCAGCCGGCAGCGATCTGCGAGACGATCGCGGCGGCCTTCTTGGACAGGGACGGGTCGAGGGGAGCAGAGCCTGCCGCGTCGGCGGCATCCTGCTGACCCTGGCTCGACACGATGTAGGACAGGTAGCCCTTGACCATGTCGGCGGTCTTGGCGTCGCTGTAGGTCGGGCACGCCAGGAGGTACGACGCCAGCATCAGCGGGTAGTCACCCTTCGCGGTGGCGGTCCGGTCGATGTCGGTGGCCATGTCGGTGGCCGGGCGACCCGGAGCCGCGGGCGACGCGGCGAGCACCTTCGCCGCGCCCGTCGCCGTGGGCGCGTTGTAGGTGTTGCCGACCTTGACCGAGACCACGCCGAGGGTGCCGTCCGCCTCGACGGCGGAGTTGTCGGCGTAGCCGATGGCACCATCGGTGTCGGCGAGGATGCCGATCACGCCGGAGGTGCCGTCCTGGCCCTGGCCGCCCTTGACACCGGTCGGCCACACGGTCGCGGCCGCGTCGGACCAGGCACCGCCGCTGGCCTTGTTCAGGTAGTCGGTGAAGTTGAACGTCGTTCCCGACTCGTCCGAACGGTGGATCGCGGTGATCGTGGTGCTCGGCAGCTTGACGCCGGAGTTCTGCTGGGCGATCGCCGGGTCGTTCCACGTGGTGATGGTGCCGTTGAAGATGTCGGCGATCGTCTTGGCGTCGAGGTTGAGGGACGTGACGCCGCTCAGGTTGAAGGCCACCGCGATCGGGCTCACGTAGGCCGGCACCTCGATCACGTCGGCGCCGCACGCCGTCTTGGCCGCGGCGAGCTGGTCGGTGGTCAGGTAGGCATCCGAGCCGGCGAACGCATAGGCCTTGCTGGTGAAGTTGGTGACGCCGGTGCCGGAGCCGACCTCTTCGTAGTTGATGGTCCCGCCGTTGGTCTTCTGGTAGCTGGCCCGCCACGTCTGCTCGGCCGTCGCCTGCGAGGTCGCGCCGCCGCCGTTCAAGGTGTCGCCGCCGCCACCACCGCTGCTGTTGTTGCCGCAACCGGTCAGGGTCAAGCCCACCGTGAGGAGGGCGACCGCCGGGAGGGCGGCGCGGTGAAGGGAAGAGCTGTTCACGTCAGTGCTCCTGAAGTCGTGTCATCTGGACGCTCCCGAAGTTAGGGGCGAGAGGTGGACGGTCATGGCGGCGTCGGTGAACGGCCGGTGAACTCACGACGCCCATTCGGCCACTCGTCCCGAGCGGTGGGGCGTCGGTCATCACCTGGCGGGCCGAAGGTCCTACCCCAGGCGTGGTGACCCGGACGGGCCAGGTAAAAACTTCGAGTTCCGCGGACACCGTTGCGCGCAGCACCTAACTTCCGTGGTGGGGGTACGACGTTCGTGGGGGGTTTTTGAGAGAGGACCCGGCACCATGCGTCGCATCGCCCTCGCGGCGGCTCCTGTGTTCGCGCTTCTTGCGGCCACGTTGCCCGCTCTCCCAGCGCAGTCGGCCATCGGCCTGGACTCCGCGGCGAGCGCCCTGGGTGCCAAGTTCGTCTCCGTGTCGTGGAACTGGAACCACGACGACTCCGGCTACCGGGTCCAGGTCTCGAAGACCAAGGACTTCTCGTCGGTCCTGACCACCCGCAAGGCCCGTCGCGACAGCTCCCGCCCCCCGAGCGGTCGCCAGGCCACCGTGATCGGCCATCTGCACGACGCGTCGTACTACTGGGTGCGGGTGCGCAAGGTGAAGGGCAACCACAAGTCCGGCTGGACCCGCCCGGTCCGGGTCGCCACCAAGGCCCACTACCCCGACCCGATCACCTCGGTCGCGGACACGATGGGCCCGCAGCCGGGCGAGACCACGATCACGTGGCAGGCCGCCGGGGGCTACACCGACTTCTACAGGATCGAGACCGCGCTGACGCCGTTCGCGGCGAACAAGCCGGGCGTACCCGACCACGGTCGTAACGCGCGGGTCTTCACCGCGCCCGGCGACGCGCGTTCCCTGACGCTGACCGCCGCGCAGACCGCGGACGCCGGAGCCGGCCTCGGCAGCGGACAGCACCTGTTCTTCCGGATCACCGCGGTCCGCAAGGGTGAGGCCGACTCCCAGTCCCGCTCCTACGGCCCGCTGCAGTACGCCGCCATCGCCGGAGCGGGGGCGGCCCCGAACTCCGCCCCGATCCGCGTCGCCAGCTACAACGTGCATGTCGCCTCGGCGGACGTGGCCGACCACCCCTGGGCCGCCCGGGCCCCGCTGGTGGCCGCGAACATCGCCGCCCAGCACCCCGCGATCGTCGCGCTGCAGGAGCTGGTGCCGGCGATGTGGACCAACAAGGACGGCGGCCCGGGGCTCGACGCCGCCCTCACCGCAGTCGGCCTCGGTGGCTACACGCTGACCCGCGACACCAGCTGGGACGCCAACAACCCCGAGGACGCCCGCATCCTCTACGACCCCAGCCAGGTGCAGATGCTGAGCCGCTGCGACGCGATGAAGCCTTCCTGCGCGATCACCGTCCCCGATGGCGGCGACGTCCTGGTGGCTCCCTACGCGCTGTTCCAGGACCGCGCCTCCGGTGAGCAGTTCTGGTTCGTCTCCGCCCACCTGAGCCACGGCAACACCGCCGACCTGGACACGCTGCGCGGCCAGCAGGCCCAGGCGATCGTGGACGGCATGGCAGCGGTGAACACCCAGCACCTGCCGGTGATCCTCGGTGGCGACCTGAACAGCAGCCAGACCAGCATCGGCCAGGACGCGCCGCACCAGGCATTCACCCAGGACGGCTGGTTCGACACTGCCTCAGCCGCCAGCCAGGTGCACCTGGAGTACAACACCATGAACGGCTACGCCTCGCCTGAGGTCCCTTCGAACTACGGTTTCGGCGCCCGGCTCGACGCAATCCTGACCCTGGGCATGCCCGGCGCGACGCGCTTCGAAGAGGTCATCACCGGGGGCCCCTACCCGTCGGACCACAACATGGTGGTCGCCGACCTCGGTCTGCCGACGTCCTGATCTTGCCGGGGGATGGCCGCTCGGGTCAGCCGAGGTGTCGCTCGACCGAGCGCACCCGGCCCCGGCGGTGGTGCACCACGACCAGCTCCCCCGTCGTCTGGTTCACCGGCTCGACCCCCAGGCACCCGTAGACGGTGGGGAGGACGGGCCGGTGGCTGCACAGCACCGCACTCTCGCCACTGTCGACCAGGTCACCGACGACCGCGCGCACGGAGCGCGGGGTCGCGTCCTCCTCCGACAGACCGTCGGTGCGGGTCATCGGCCGCCCGCTCCCCTCGGCGTACGGCAGCACCGTGTCCACGCAGCGCAGGCTCGAGGAGGTGACGATCCGGGACACGCCGTACGCCGCGAGCAGAGGTACGACGGCCTGTGCCTGCGCGTGGCCGGCGGCGACGAGGGGGCGTAGCCGGTCGTCGGGCTTCCACGACTTTCGTGCCCTGGCCTGTCCGTGCCGGAGCACCACCAGGGAGGTGGTCTTCTTGCCGAACGCCAGCGCCTCGCGCAAGGTGTCGGCGTCGCGGCGGTAGGTCAGCGTGGCGGGCGCCTTGTCGAGCGGCACCCACGCCACCTCGTCGATCTCGGCGTTCACCAGGTAGCCCG
>JAWWPM010000074.1:0-11625 GCA_033854915.1 Nocardioidaceae bacterium | reverse complement strand
GGGCGACCAGCAGCATGCCGGCGACCGGGATCCAGTTCAGCCAGACGTACGCCGGGCCACCGGTGCCGACCCCCAGCACGAACAGCGAGTAGATGCCCACCATCGGGGAGAGGTAGGTGAACGCGACCGAGAAGTTGCCGAAGAGTCCCAGCACGCGGTGCAGCTGTGGCTGGTAGCCGAGGCTGGCGAGCCGGGCGTCGTCGTCGTTGCTGGGAATTGTGGGGTCGCTCATGGCCGCTCCGCACCTCGGGCCGCGTCATCGCCGCGGCAGCTGTCTCCCCGACCGAAGCCGCGTCCGAGTCTGCGGCGAGCCCACGCTAGACCCCGAGGATCTGTCGCTGTCAATGATCTCGACGGCGGTTTGCGCCCGGGTTTTGCAACCGCGTCGCCCGGCGTGTCAGGCGGCGGAGATCGTGACCCGGTCGGGGTAGAACGCGACGTGCCCCGCGATCGGCGAGACCGCGTCGTACGGCGCGACGTAGGCCCACACGGCGTTCTCGGCCAGGGCGCCACCGTTGTGGAGCGAGTAGTAGGACGCGTCGCCCTTGTAGGGGCAGTAGGTCTCGTGGGTGGTCGCCTCGAGGACGTCGGCCTCGACGGCGTCCAGCGGCAGGTAGTAGACAGGCGGGTAGCTCGCCTCCTGCAGCACCAGCGCCCGGTCGGTCGAGGCGATCAGCCGGTCACCGAAGTGGACGGTGACCGTCGTGTCGGCGGGGGTAATAGTGATCGGATGGTCCGGCCCCGGGGTCAGCACGAGCTTGTCGGTCACGTCGGCACAACTGCCTGCGACCCCAGCTCATTCCGGACCGACCGGATCTTGGCAACAGTTCGACAACTTGCCTCCGGCAACCATCCGATCCCCTTACTCTCGAGTCACTACCTGGTCCACGGGGGATCCAGGCAGGTATCGACCAGCGCACCGGGCGCGACCGCCGACTCGTCGGCGGCCGGGGCGACTGTTCGGGGGATGCGGGGGTATCTCGACATGTCACGTCACGCTGCGCCACACGTTGTCGAACGCGAGACCACAGACGCCGGGCTCTCCCTGGTGCCGGAGCACGTGGTCGGCCGCCGGGTGAGGCTCCTGGAGCCCTGTCCGGAGACGCTTGCCGATCCCGCCACCGATTCCTGCAGTCCTTGGCTCCACCAACACCTCACCGACCCGGACCCGGTCGACGTGCCCACCGTCACCGAGATCGTCGAGACGCCGCCGGCGCTGCCCGCTGCGCCGCTTCGTGATCCCCATGGCGCTGCACCGAAGCAGGCGTCGCCTCGCAGTGACGGCGCCGGGGTGCGGTTCACCTTCGACGGAGATGTCGCGGGGTTCGCCCGCTCCCACGCGATCGCCGGGTTGGTCACCGTGCTCACGCTCGGCTTCGCCTTCCCGGCCGGCCTGGTCATCGTCGAGCGTTGGAGGGCGCGTCACCTCACGGTCGACGGCCAGCGCCTCACGTTCGACGGCAGTGCCGCCGAGCTCTTCGCCTCCTGGAAGTGGTGGTGGCCGCTCACCTGGGTTTCCTTCGGCCTCTACGGGTTCTGGGTACAGGGCCGGGTCACTCGATGGGTGTGGAGCCACATGGGGGTCGAGGCGGTGTGGCAAGCCCGACCCGAGCCGGTACCGCCCTATCTCGACCGCCCCCTGGCGCCACCGGTCACGTTGCACACAGCCTTCTTCGCAGATGCGGGCCGACACCGGGCCGACTAACGACCTCACTGTCGCGCGGCCACGTGGTGCGCGTCCGTGATGGGTGCGACGATGCCCCCTATGCCCCGTCGCTTCATGCCCCTCACGCGCGCGCTCCTCGTGGCCGTCGCGGTCTTGTCACTCGCCGCCGCGTCCCAGACGGTCGGGCAGCCTGCGTCCGCCGCGCCGGCCTCGTTCACCGTGCGTCCCGGCACCCAGCAGCTCGAGGTGCTCGGCGCGACGCCAGGCACGCAGCTGGAGCTGATCCGTCAGGGCGCTGTCGCCGGCACCGGCACCGTCGACGCGCTGGGCAGCTTCGAGTGGCGGCAGCTGCCCGTCGGCACCTACGGCGTGCAGGTGGCCGGGAGCCCGGGCACGATGGTCGGTGGCAACCAGGTCACCAGCTTCCACGCGCCGGCGCCGCAGCAGCCGTTCTACGACGCGCAGACGCTGACCAACGGCTTCAACTTCATCACCACCCGCGACGGCACCACGCTGTCGGCCAACGTCGTACTCCCCGGCCCGGCCGACCAGGGCCCCTACCCGACCGTGGTCGAGTACAGCGGCTACGACCCCAGCAACCCCGGCAACACCGGTTTCGCCCAGGTCTTCACGACCCTCGGGTTCGCCTACGTCGGGGTCAACATCCGCGGCACCGGCTGCTCCGGAGGCTCGTTCCTGCCGTTCGAGCCGGTGCAGAGCCTGGACGGGTACGACGCCATCGAGGCGATCGCCGCCCAGCCCTGGGTGAAGTTCCACAAGGTCGGGATGGTGGGCATCTCCTACCCCGGTATCGAGCAGCTCTACGTCGGCCGCACCCAGCCGCCGCACCTGTCCGCGATCTCCCCGCTGTCGGTCATCGACGACACCTACCGCGGCACGCTGTGGCCGGGCGGCATCCTCAACACCGGCTTCGCGACCCCGTGGGCGACCGACCGGGCGCACGACGCCGCGCCCAACGGCGAGGGCTGGGAGACCGACACCACCGGCAAGACGGCCGACCAGCTGACCACGTGCGCGGGCAACCAGAACGTCCGCCTGCAGAACCCCGACCCGGTCAGCACGATCGAGGACAACCCGTTCTACAACAAGACCTACTACCAGCAGATCGACCCGAGCCGCTTCGTCGGCAAGATCAACGTGCCGGTCTACCTGGCGGGTGCCTGGCAGGACGAGCAGACCGGCGGGCACTTCCCCGACTTCCTCAACAAGTTCAAGTCCTCCCCGCACCTGTTCGCGACGATGAGCAACGGCTCGCACACCGAGTCGCTGAGCCTCGGGGAGTTCAGCCGGTACGCCGACTTCCTCTACCTCTACGTCGGGCAGGAGGTGCCCACGGGCATCAAGGCGTTCGTGGCGCCGGTCCTGGCCCAGCAGCTGACCGGCATGTCGGGCCTGCACATGCCGCCGGGTAACAACTACGCGGGGATGAACGTCGCGCAGGCCAAGAAGCTCTACAACTCCGCGCCGCCGATCCGGATCCTGTTCGAGGAGGGCGCCGCCGACGGTCAGCCGTCCGGCGCGCCGCTCCCGCGCTTCGAGCACTCCTTCAGGTCCTGGCCGATCCCGAGCGCCCAGGTCAAGCGCTGGTTCCTCACCCCGCACGGCAAGCTGGCCGGCCACGCCGTCCGGCACGGTGTGAAGCAGACGAAGGCGCGGTCGTTCCGGGCGGACCCGAAGGCTCTGCCGGCGACCGACTACACCGGCAGCAGCAGCGCGATCTGGGGCCCGCACCCGTCGTACAGCTGGAAGCAGATCCCGCAGGGCAAGGGCCTGGGCTGGATCACCTCGCCCCTGAAGAAGAAGCTGGTCGCGATCGGCAGCGGCTCTCTCAACGTGTGGGTGAAGACCACCACCAAGGACGTCGACCTCGAGGCCACCGTCACCGACGTGGAGGCCAACGGCACGGAGGTCTTCGTCCAGAACGGCGAGCTGCGGGCCAGCCACCGCAAGCTGATCGCGAGCCGGTCGACGGCGATCAAGCCGGTGCACACCGACCTCCAGGCCGACGCGAAGCCGATGCCGAAGGGCAAGTACCGCCTGCTGCGGATCGAGATCATGCCGTTCGCGCAGCCGTTCCGCCCGGGGGACCGGTTGCGGATCACGCTCGACCCGCCGGGTGGCTCGCGGCCCCTGTGGGCCTTCGCCACGCTCGACCACGGGCAGCGCGTCACCATCGCGACCGACAAGCGACACCCGTCGTCGCTGGCCCTGTCGATCGTGCCCGGTGTCAAGGTCCCGGCGAAGGCGCCGCCGTGCCGTTCGCTGCGGTCGCAGCCGTGCCGGACCTACGCCGGCTGAGCGGCGCGCGGACACGCCCGGGACAAACTTTGGCCAAACCCCGGACACGGCACGTTCGGGCCACGTAGAACTGGGGCCGGAGCTCGCCGGACCGGCTGCCGCTCGGGGCGGCGATCGGGTTGGTAAAGGAATACCCGTGGCCTGTTTGGGTCAGGTGGTTTGTCGCGCCATTTCAGTAGCATTTCCTCAACATCTGGGGGGGTGTGACGAATGGCCGAGTCCGACAAGGTCATCAACGCCGTCATCAAGGCGACGGGTGAGTCCTACGAGAAGGCGACCAAGATCTGCACGGTCGCGCACGAGATCGTCGACGAGTGCATCACCGACGACGTCTCCGTGGTGGCACCACCACTGGTGATCGGTCGTCTCGGCTGTCCGGTGCTCGACCGGTTGCTGCTACGGCTCGGAGACGGGCAGTGGCAGCTTCCGGAGAGCGTCGACGTGACGGAGTCCGAGCTGGCGGAGCTGCTGATGCTCCCGATCGAGACCGTCGCGCGTTACCCCCTGATCGGCCGCTGGGGCCTCCTGGCCCGGGTCATGGACCGGCTGATGATCTCCGACCAGGACGCCGAGCAGGCCCTGACGATCCTCGACGCCTGGCTGGCGACGTACGGCCCTGCAGCCGACGGCAACCCGTCGCCGTACCCGATCTGGGCGCTGCCCAACCGCGACGCCTTCGAGGGCTGGCTGCTGGCCCGCCTCGACATCCTGCACAAGCTCGGCTACCCGGTCCGCCTCGCCAACGAGGAGATGGACGACGTCCGCGGGCAGCAGCACATGTTCGTCGACGGCCGCCGCGCCGACCTGCTGATGCGCTTCACCCAGGACTGCGAGATCGCCTCGGCGAGCGACTGGCTGGTCGTCGAGAACAAGACGACCGCGGTCGGCATCGGTGCCCTCGACCAGCTCGCGCTGTCGGTGGACTGGCTGCGGGCGGAGTCGCGTCCGGGCAAGGTGCACGGGCTGCTGATCGCCGACGGACTGAGCCTCGAGGTCGAGCGCGGCCTGCGCGAGCGGGCGTTCCACTACCTCTCGATGACCGGCGTCGGATACCGCAAGTGGGTGCGGCTGCACAGCCCGCTCACCCCGGAGCCCGCGCACGACGCGACATCGATCCGCTACCCGGCCAACCTCTCCTCGCGCGTCCTGGCTCCGGCCATCCGCTGACCCTGCTCCACGGTCCGTCGGACAGTTGTCGTACCCGACTGGCTCTGACGACCAACGGCGCCCTCAGGGCAGCAGCGCCATGAGGTACGACGCGAAGCCCGCGGGCGTGCGGCCACCCAGCCGGCTCGACGTGAGCACGGGGATCCGCGAGGTCGCGGTCCAGGCCACGCCGACCGCGCGCATCCGCTCGACCAGGTCGACGTCCTCGCCCACGGGCAGGCCGCGGAAGCCACCGACCAGGTCGTAGGCGTCCAGGGCGAAGCCGAGGTTGGCGCCGTGCACGTAGGGATGGCCGTCGCGCAGGTGGTGGCGCGCCCACCAGTGCCGCAGCCGGGCGGCCTCCAGCTCGGCCGGGTCGGGCCAGACCGTGCCGAGCACGAGCCGCGAACCGGTGGCGGCGAGGTCGAGCTGGCCGCTCAGCCAGTCGTGGGGCACCACGCTGTCGGCGTCGGTGCACGCCACCCAGGTGCTTGCCGGGTCGAGCTCGTCACCGGGCGCGTGGCGTGCGCGCGCCTCGGCGACGCCGAGCCGTCGGGTCAGTCCGACGGACCCGAGCTCTGCCTCGACCGCGTGCACGTCGGCGAACCCGGCGGCCACACCCGCCGAGACGTCGGTGCACGAGTCGAGCACCACCGTCGTGGAGACCGTGGTCCGCGGCCGCAACCATGCGGCGTACCGCACCGCGGAGGCGACGGCGGTGAGCTGTCGGCCGAGGAGCTCGGCTTCGTCGCGGGCAGGTACGACGACCAGGAGGTGGTCGATCCCTCCGGTCATCCGGTGGGATCCGGCCAGTGCTCGGAGTGGACGCGGATCTCGACGTCGCGGTCGCGGTACTCCGCCTGGAGGGTCGGCAGCGATCCCTCGAGGAAGCGCCGGTGCACGTCGTCGGCGTCGGACACCCAGCCTTCGACCGGGTGGCGCCAGTGGCACAAGGCGACGACGCCGTCGCGCGTGAGGCCTGTCGAGATCCGGTCGACCAGGGCATCGAGGGCCCGGGGGCTGAGGAAGTAGCCGACCTCGGAGACGACCACCAGGTCGAACGGTCCCTCGTCCGGCCAGGCCTGGGGGACGTCCAGGTCGGCGACCTCGGCGTTCGACGTCGCGGCGAGCCGCCGGCGGGCGGCGGTGAGCGCCGCGACCGAGCGGTCGACGCCGAGCACCCGGTCGGCCCGCTCGGCCAGGGCCGCGGTCAGGGCTCCGGTGGAGCAGCCGATCTCCAGCGCGTGCCGGAACCGTTCGCGGGGCAGGGCCGCGAGCAGGAGCGCGCGCTTGCGCTGCTCGTACCACCGCGAGTCGACGCCCCAGGGGTCCGGCTCGTCGCGGTGCAGCCGGTCGAGGGCGTCATCCACGCACTCCTCGGCCGTGGTGATCACGAACCACTCGTTCCCCCCTGCGAAGTGCGCAAGCAGATCGGGGGTCAGCAGGGTCTCGTCGCCCTCGAGCGTCGAGAGCGCGGAGACCTGGCTGGTGTGCGCGTCGATGGCCCGCTGCTTGCGCTCGGCGGGCTCGGTGTCGAGCGCGAAGGGTCGCAGCCACCGGGCCCGCACGTCGCCGGGGCCGGCCCAGTGCCAGAACCAGATCGGGAACTCCCACAGCTGGGCGCCGGTACGACGTGCGGCCGCCGAGGCCGCCCGGCCGACGGCCTCGTGGTCGCAGTGGCCGTCCTCGCGCCACGGCGCGACGATCACGGCGTCGCGACCGTCGCCGACGAGGTCGACCAGAAGGGTCGTCAGCTCGCTCACGTGGGTGCCGACACCGCCGTCGGGGAGCCGCAGCCGGTGGGTTCGGCTGGGGTCGACGCCGAGCGCACGGGCCGCCTCGACCCACTCGGCGGCACGGCGGTCGGCCAGGTCGCCGGGCGTGTGGGTGGGGGAGCCGGGGTGGCTGCCTTCGCCGTCGGTGGCGCAGACGAGGTCGACGCGGAGGTCGTCGGCGCGGGCGGTGGCGATGACTCCTCCGGCGCCGAGTGACTCGTCGTCGGGGTGCGCGCCTACGACGACCACACGTCGTACGCCCGCGAGGTCGGCCGGCTCGCGCGGCGCCTCGGCGAGATGGGGCGCCCAGACGGTGGCGGCCGTGCCCGGCCCGGCGGCAGTGAACGGCCTGGTCGGCGAGGTCACCACCACAACCAGCCCTCGGCGCTGTCGAGCGACAGCTGTCCCTGCCGGGCCAGGTCGCGCTCGCCGTGGTGCTGACGGACGTAGACGGTGAGGTCGGCGACCCTGCGGGCGTGCTCCTCCTCGCCGGTCAGGGGCGCCGGGCCGAGCGCGTGCCCGACCCGGGTGAGCACCTCCTCGCTGGTGTCGGCGACCACCTGGCGCACCCGTTGGGCGACCAGGACCGCCTCGGCACCCGGCGTCTCGGGGTCGTCGGCGACGGCAGCGGCCTCCTGGAGTACGGCGCGGGCCCGGGTGAGCGCGGTGTCGACGGCGCCGAGGTGCATCAGCGCGACCTGGTCGGGAGCGCGCCGGGCGAACGTCTCACGCAGCCGGCAGGCGAGGGCGACCGTACCGCCGTACCAGACCGCGGCGACGCCGGCGCCGCCCCACGCGAAGCCCGGCCGGGTGAGGTACCACTGCGGGGCGCCGATCGGGACCGCCGGGCAGTCGTCGACGTGGATCGCCGTGCTGCGGACCTGCGTGAGGCCCCGCGACACCCACTGCGACGACTGCCCGGCGCTCTCGTCGTCGCCCACGGCGACCAGGATGCCGGCGTCCGACATGTCGATCGCGAACAGCCCGCGCTGCTCGTCGTCGACCCAGGCGGTGACCAGGGCATGGCTGACCCGGTCGGCCAGCGAGCACCAGGGCTTGACGCCGTGCAGGCACCAGGTGCCGTCGGGCTGGCGCTCGGCGTGCAGACGTTCGGGTCCCTCGGCGGCGTACACGCCCCACAGTCGCGCCGCGCTCCAGTCCGGCCAGGAGCGGCCCCACTCCTCATCGGGAACGGCGTGCTCGCGGCGCGCCTCGCGGAGGATGGAGAGAGCGTCGACATGGGGCTCCACCACCCGGGCGACGGTCAGGTCGACGGCACCCAGGCTGGCCAGCGTCTCCCAGAGGGTCAGCGTGTCGCCCTGCATCGGCAACGGCAACCACTGACCGAGGTCGTGGGCGACCTTCGCGACATCATCGAGGTCGAGTTCGGCGACGTCGGAGGTCACCGCAGTGGCGCGCTCGGTTGCCAAGCGCGGCAGTGGCCCCACGTCACCACGGCGCAGCGACACCATCTCGCACGGCATGGCTCAGCCTCCCCTGGGCACGGCGGTCAATTCTCCCGCGCGGCCACCGCTCCCATGACGGCCCCTCGGGTGCTCCAACGGTAGACAAGGCAGGGGCCATGCCTCTTCCCCCCGAGGGGTGGCTTCCCACCCTTGCGGTGACGCAAGCGGTCAGCGGCGACGGCGCAGCCAGCTGGTGCGCGAGCGCCAGCGCTTCCAGCCGAGGGCGAACCGCCAGCCGAGGAACAGCGCCCCGAGCACCAGCGTCGCCACGACGATGAACGACAACGCCGTACCGGCTCCCGTCGCGGCCCGCACGACCATGCCGATCACGAGCGTCCAGAGCCAGACCCTGATGCCGGCACGGAGGGTGAGCGGGTCGGAGTGGGTGTACGACGTCAGCACCAGCGCGAGCACGGTGCCCAGGGCGAACGGCCAGGCCGTGTGCCAGATGCCGTGGAGCCCGGTCGACTCGTGGTGGTTGGACCGCCCGACCGCGGCGAACACGATCACGACGAGCAGGTCGGCAACGACCGCGATGGGCCACGCGTTGCGGCGACTCGTCAGGCTCACGAGGCGTGAGTCTTCCACGTCGTACGTCGCAAGCACGCAACCAGCCGTTGACCACCGCGGCAGCGCGAGAGCACACTCGTTGCACCGTTTGCCAAGGGGGTTCGATGTCCTGGAACTTGTCCGGTAGCTATGTCGAGACCTGTTCGTGCGAGCTCATGTGCCCGTGCAACCTGTCGTTCGACCACGGGGCGACCTACGACTTCTGTCGGGTGGTCCTCGTCTTCAACATCCGCGAGGGAGCGGTCGACGGCACGGACGTCTCCGGCCACACGGTGGCACTCGTCGCCGACACCCCCAAGGTGATGACCGAAGGCAACTGGCGGGTGGGCGTGTTCGTCGACGACGCCGCGACCGACGACCAGCTCGACCAGCTCGTCCGGGTGTTCAGCGGGCAGGTCGGCGGCCCGATGGCCGGGCTGGCTCCTCTGATCGGCGAGATGCTCGGAGTGGAGCGTGTGCCGATCGAGGTCGTCGACGACGGCTTGCGGCACACGGTCCGCATCGGTGACGCGGTCGACTTCGAGATCCAGGACATCGTCCCGTTTGGCGTGGAGACCGGTGAGCCCGTGCGGTTCTCCGGGATGTTCCACCCGGCCGGGTCGGGCCTGACGATGGCCGAGGCCAAGCGGTCGCAGATCAGCGCGTTCGGCATCGAGTTCGAAGGCAAGACGGGACTGTCGACGTCGGACTTCGCGTGGACCGCCTGAACCCATGACCCACGTCGAGCCGGTGACCGCTCCCGGCCAGACGGGGCTGCGGCCGCTGTACGTCGCGGCGCGCGCTCAATGGGGCCTCGTCGCCGCGCTCGTCGTGCTCGCGGGCGTCGGCTGGTGGTGGACAGCACGGGTGATGAGCGGGATGGACGCCGGCCCGTGGACGGGACTCGGGTCGTTCGCCTGGTTCATCGGGGTCTGGGTGGTGATGATGGCGGCGATGATGTTTCCCTCGGTGGCGCCGACCGTCGCGTTGTACACGCGGATGAGCCAGGGAGCACGACTGGTGCCGTTGCTGTTCACGGCCGGCTACCTCCTGACCTGGGCCGGCGCCGGCGCGGTCGCCTTCGCGCTGAGCGTGGTCGCGACGCGGCTGACCGGCGACGTTCTGGCCTGGGACCACGCTGGACGCTCGCTGGCCGGCGCGACCTTGCTCCTCGCGGCCGGCTACGAGCTGACCCCGCTCAAGAACGTGTGCCTGGGCAAGTGCCGGAGCCCTCTCGGCGCCCTGCTCGGATCATGGCGAGGCGGACCGTCCGGCGCCCTCCGGATGGGGATGAAGAACGGCGCGTGGTGCGTCGGCTGCTGCTGGGCGCTGATGGCGTCGCTCTTCGCCCTCGGCGTGATGAGCGTCGTGTGGATGGCTCTCGTCGCCGCCCTCATCGCCGTCGAGAAGACGTTGCCGTGGCGGCGCATGGCGACGTACGGCGTGGCGGGCGTGCTGCTCGTGCTGGGCCTGGCTGTGCTGCTCGCCCCGGACGCGCTCCCGGGCCTCACCGTGCCGGGCGCGGGCCAGATGCCGGCGATGGCGTCGCTGGGTGGCTGACGCTCCTCTTGAGACCGCCGATGGAACCCCGAGGCCCACTCACCTCGTCGGACGAGTGAGGCCGGGACCGGGAAGAAGAGTCGATGGACCACGACGCGGACTACTCCGCCTTCGCCGGCGCGCGCTGGGCGAGCCTGGTCCGCTCCGCGGTCTTCCTCGGCTGCAGCCTCGAGTGCCTCTACTGCTACGTCGCGCGCATGCTCGACGAGCACGGCCGCGACTGCACTCTGCGCTGGGCCGGTCACTACCGCGACCTGCGTGCTCCTCGGGCCACCACGCTTGAGCGGCGTCTGGGCTCGATGGGTGGGCGACTGCGAGATCTTCCTCAACGGCATGTCTCTCGCCGGTTCGGTTGAGCCGCGTCGAACCGGAGACCGACGAGGGCGAGGCGTGGCGTTGCCTGCCTGCCGCGGGGTCCGACGTGGCTCGACCAGGAGCTGTGGCGTCTGGGAGCGACGACGGTGGTGGTACTGACCCCGTCAGTACCCGACGAGGTGGGGGGTCGCGCTGACCACCTGGAGGGCGACCGGCGCGCCGGACACGGTGAGGGTGGCGGGGATCTGCCGCCACGGGCCGGTGCCGACGCGGTAGCGACCGGAGTACGTCGTGTCCACGCTGGGACTCACCTCGCCGACGTGGAGGTAGCGATAGGTGACGCGCAGATCGGGGTACGCCGCGCCTGGGTCGGTGGTGGTCCGGTCGGCGTCGTCGCTGCCGGAGCCGAAGTGCCAGACGTACTGCGTCGGCGTCGCCTCGATGGTCACCTGCTGCCCGATCAGGGTCACCGTCTGGGTCGAGGGGGAAGTGTTGGCGGTGTAGAAGTTCGTGTCGAAGTTGACCAGCGTCCTGCCGTCGGGCGGCTGCACGACGAGCCGCGACGCCGGCCAGGCGAGCCGCTCGAAGGCGTGCTGCACCGCGCCCGGGGTCAGCCCGCCCAGGTGCTGCGCCTCCTGGTCGGTCAGGCACGCCTGCCAGTCGAGCGGGTCGGGGCTGGCGTCCTCGTAGACGTTGAACAGGTTGCCGTCGTGCCCCCCGATGGTGCAGGTCCCCGGCTGATGACACAGCGCCAGCCCACCCACCTCGCAGGCCGGGCGGATCGAGTAGGTGTGGTCGGAGTGCGTGGCGATGTAGGAGTTGGTGTCGG
>JAWWPM010000073.1:0-3820 GCA_033854915.1 Nocardioidaceae bacterium | reverse complement strand
TCTCGCCGAGTCCACCGAGCACCACCTCCTGATGGGCGACGAGGCCACGGATCCGCAGGGCATGCACGCGCACGCCGTCGACGTCGGCGCCGCGGGCGCCCTCGAGCCCGGTGGACGTGGCATCCGGCACGGTGCCGAGGCCGGCGTCGCGGCGCGCCGCCGCGACCATCTCGGCGGTACGACGTGCCGTGCCGCTGGGCGCGTCCGCCTTGTCCGGATGGTGCAGCTCGACGATCTCCACCGACTCGTAGAACGGGGCGGCGGCCGCCGCGAACCGCATCATCAAGATCGCCCCGATCGAGAAGTTCGGGGCGATCAGCACCCCGACGCCGGGTGCGTCGGCCAGCTGGGCCTCGAGCACCTTCAGGCGCTCGTCGTCGAAGCCCGTGGTGCCGACCACGCAGTGCAGGCCGTGGGAGATGCACCAGCGCAGGTTGTCCATGACCGCGTCGGGTCGGGTGAAGTCGACCACGACGTCGGCCGCGGCCAGGGCGTCGAGGGCGTCGCCCTCGTCCACCTCGGCCACCAGCTCGGTGTCGTCGGCCTCCCGGACCGCCCGGCAGACCTCGGACCCCACCCGACCGCGAGCGCCGAGGACGCCCACCCTGATCGCCGTACTCACGGGGCCAACCTAGTGGTTCGGCACGCCGGTGGCTGACCGCGACGCCGAAGTGGCAGGCTGACCCCATGCCAGCGCAGTCGATCCCCCCGCGCATCGCGTGGGCGGTGGATCTGATGGACCCGCAGCCCGGTGACAACGTCCTCGAGATCGGCTGCGGTCCGGGTGCGGCGGCCGAGCTCATCTGCGGCCGGCTCACCAGCGGCAAGCTGTTCGCGATCGACCGCTCGGAGTCGGGGGTGGACCGCACCCGGCGGCGCAACCAGAAGTACGTCGACGCGGGGCGGCTGACCGTCCGGCAGATCGACCTGGCCACCCTGCGGGTGCCGGTCAAGCGCCTGCAGAAGGTGTTCGCGTTCAACGTGAACCTGTTCTGGGTGCGCGGCTGCGCCGACGAGGTGGCCCTGCTGCACGAGCGGGTGCTGCCCGGCGGGGCGGTCTACCTGTTCTACGAGACCACGCAGCCCGAGCTGGTGCCCAACCTCGTGAAGAAGGCGTCCGCGGCGCTGAGCGAGGGCGGCTTCCGGGTGTCGGTGATGGACCAGAAGGCACCGCCGGTCGTGGCGATCATCGGCAAGCGCTAGTTTATTTCCTGATATTGACTCTCTATTAGGTAATTCTCTAACATAGGTCGCTCATCAGGGTGAACAGGAGCCGCATGGACGTCGTGGTGCTCACCGTCGACCAGTTCGAGAGCCGCACCGGCCTCGACCAGGTGCCCGCCGCGCTCGACGCGCTCGGTGCCGTGCACTGCCTGCGGCCCTTCGAGCGCACCGTGGGCGACGAGCTCCAGGGCGTGCTCGACGACCCCGCCGCCCTGCCCGCCGCCCTCGAGCCCCTGCTCCGAGACGGCGGCTGGAACGTCGGGATCGGCATCGGCGCGGTCGAGACGCCCTTGCCCGAGCAGACGCGCGCCGGGCGCGGTGAGGCCTATCTCGCGGCCCGCGACGCCGTGACCGCCGCCAAGTCGAGCCCGTGGCGGGTGCGCACCGCCGGCACATCGCCGGCGCTGCGCCCTCTCGAGTCGGCGATCTGGCTCTGGGCAGCCCTGCTGGCACGGCGTACCGACCGCGGCTGGGAGGTCTCCGACCTCGTCGACGAGGGCCTCACCTACGAGCAGGCGGCCGCGCGGATCGGGATCACCCAGTCGGCGGTCAGTCAGCGGGCGACCGCGGCCGGCATCGCCGAGGGGCGTCGCGCCCGCGAGCTCGTGGAGTTCCTGACCCGCACCGCACTGGAGGCTGACCGATGAGCAGCGCCGGATTCGCAGAGCTGGCCCTGGTCGCGCTGGCCGCAGCCGCTGCCGCGACCGGACTCGTCACCCGACGCGCTCCGCGGGGCTACGCCGTGGCCGCGTCGACCTTGCTCGCGCTCGCACTCGGACTGGTCTGGTTCGGTGATCTGCCCGCCGACGGTGCCCCGAACCACCTGGTCGTCCTGCTCGCCGGTGTGCTCGCGGTCGCCGGCGGCGGACTGGTGACCACGCAGATCTTCGCGCTCGTCGACAAGGACTCCCGCACCGTTCGCGCCGGCGAGGTGCTGCGCGGCGGCGCCTGGATCGGCGCGCTCGAGCGTCTCGCGGTGTACGCCGCGCTGCTCGCCGGCTGGGGCCCGGGCCTGGCGATCGTGCTCGCGGTCAAGGGGCTCGGGCGCTACCCCGAGCTGCGCAACCAGGAGGACACCGGCGCGGCCGAGCGCTTCATCATCGGCACCTTCACCAGCGTGCTGTGGGCCGTCGCCTGCGCGGCGCTGCCCGCATTGACCCGCTGAGCGAGGCCGGACGCCGCGCCCCCGTGCCGGCTGTCAGGCCGCCTGGCGAGCAAGCTCGCTGCGGCGCTCGCTGCGGCCGTGCCGCCGCGCCCCGCCGGGTCGGCACGTCCTCGCTCGATGCCCGGTTACGTGGTTTTGGGTCCGCAAATCGTGTCAGGGGCTCTTGACGCCCACATATTCGGGCAGATATACAGGGAAACACAGATTGTGACTGACGCCACAACGGCGACGCAGCTGTGCGAAAGGACGGAAACCATGGCTTTGCCTGACGCATTGGCCAACAAGAATGTGCAGGGGGGAGGAGGGCGCGCCCGCATCCAGCGCTTCGGTGGCTACCTGGCCGGCATGATCATGCCGAACATCTCGGCCTTCATCGCGTGGGGCCTGATCACGAGCCTCTTCCTCGTACCCGCGGAAGGGGCTTCTCACTGTTCGGTCTCCCACTCCGGCTGCGGTTGGCTTCCCAACGACAGCCTCTCGGAGATGATCGGCCCGATGATCACCTACCTGTTGCCGCTGCTGATCGGCTACACGGGTGGTCGGATGGTGCACGGCCAGCGCGGTGCCGTCGTCGGCGCCATCGCCACGATGGGTGTCATCGTGGGCTCGGACGTGCCGATGTTCCTCGGCGCGATGATCATCGGCCCCCTGGCCGGCTACCTGATCAAGCTCGTGGACAACGCGATCCAGGAGAAAGTCGCCAGCGGCTTCGAGATGCTGGTCGACAACTTCTCAGCCGGCATCGTCGGTCTGATCATGGCGGTCGTCGGCAAGCTCGTCATCGGTCCCCCGGTCGACCACCTGGTCACCTGGGCGGGCAAGGGCGTCGAGTGGCTCGTCAACCACCACGTGCTGCCGCTCGCGTCGTTGATCGTCGAGCCCGCGAAGGTGCTCTTCCTCAACAACGCGATCAACCACGGCGTCTTCACGCCGCTGGGCTCGCAGCAGGTGCTCGACCACGGCAAGTCGATCCTCTTCATGGTCGAGTCCAACCCCGGGCCCGGTGCGGGTCTGCTCCTGGCGTACTTCTTCTTCGGTCCGAAGGCGCTGCGTCCGAGCGTGCCCGGTGCGCTGATCATCCAGTTCCTCGGTGGCATCCACGAGATCTACTTCCCGTACGTGCTGATGAAGCCCCAGCTGATCCTGGCCACGATCGCCGGTGGCATGTCCGGCCTGGCTGTCGGCAACGCGCTGCACGCCGGTCTGGTCGGTCCGCCCGCACCTGGATCGATCTTCGCCTACATCGCGGAGACGCCACGAGGGTTCGGCAACTGGGTGGCGGTCTACTCCGATGTGGTGGTCGCTGCAGGTGTGTCGTTCATCGTCGCCGCAGCCCTGATGGGCTTCGGACGAGCGGCACGCAACGAGGAGGCGCACCTCCCGGAGGAGGAAGTGCTGATCGGCAGCTAGCGGTCTCCTCGACCCACTTCG
>JAWWPM010000072.1:0-4388 GCA_033854915.1 Nocardioidaceae bacterium | reverse complement strand
GTCGGGCACGGGTCGGTCGAGCACGGCCCCGATGGTCTGGGTGAGCACGCGCCAGCTGCGGGTGCCACGCGCGAGCTCGGCGTACCCCGCTGCCGTGGGGCGGTAGTACTTGCGCGCCGGCCCGCTGGTCGACGCCACGAGTCGGGAGGACAGCCGGCCCTCGCGTTCGAGCCTGGCCAACGCCGGGTACACGGTGCCTTCGAGCACGTCGATCCCCTCTTCTCGAAGGCGGCTGACGACGCCGTAGCCGTAGGACTCCTGCTCGGCCAACAGGTGCAGCAGCACGAGGCTCAGCAAGCCCTTGAGGAGCTGGGGGTCATGCGTGGCGTCGGCCATGGAGATACACTATGTCTGGTACTTGGTTAAGTCAAGTACCAGACCGGCGCCGGGGACCCAGTGCCGACGGATCGCCGAAGATCTGGTCAGATGTGTCGGATCGGGGTGCGGCCGTTCGTCGCAGGAGTAGGCGGCCCGCAGCGGTCGCCGTTCCCTAGCCGACCCCACGTACGTCCAGGAGAGATCGTGAAGCTTCTTCTCACTTCCGGCGGTGTGTCCAACGCCAGCATCCGCGACGCGCTCGTCGAGCTCCTCGGCAAGCCGATCGCCGAGTCCACAGCGCTGTGCATCCCCACCGCGATGTACGGGCACCCCAAGGTCGGCCCGGGGGTGAAGTCGTGGCAGTTCATCAGCGGCAACTCCCCGAACCCCATGGTCGAGCTGGGCTGGAAGTCAGTCGGCGTGCTGGAGCTGACCGCGCTGCCCAGCCTCGACGAGGAACGTTGGGTGCCACTGGTCCGGGAGGCCGATGCCCTGGTCGTCGCGGGCGGTGACGTCCTCTACCTGTGTCACTGGATGCGCGAGTCCGGGCTGGTGGACCTGCTGCCGTCGTTGACCGAGACCGTCTGGGTGGGGCTCAGCGCGGGGAGCATGGTGATGACCCCCGTGGTCGGGGACGACTTCATCCAGTGGCGACCACCCTCCGGCGACGCGACCACGCTGGGCCTCGTCGACTTCTCGATCTGCCCGCACCTGGCAGGCGACGGTAGGCCGGGCAACTCCATGGCCGAGGCAGAGCAGTGGGCCGCGAGCATCCCGAACACGGCGTACGCGATGGACGACCAGACCGCCATCACCGTGGTCGACGGCGAGGTCCAGTTCGTTTCCGAAGGGCACTGGGAGCAGCTCCGGACCCTGAGCTCTGAACCCGACGAGCTCAGCCCACGACAGCGTCACCCGTGACCAGGTAGCGCTTGCCGCTGCGCTCGAGGAAGAGCCGGCGTACTTCGCTCTCCACCCCGCCGTCGGTCCCGGTGTAGGTCAGCGACACGTCCACGGAGGTGTTGCCCGCCGACGTCGTGCGCCCGACCGAGACACTCGCGATGGTCGACCAGAAACCCTGGTAGCTGCCGTAGCCGCCGATCTTGGCCTGGAAGCCGGGGGACAGGGCCGCCCACGCCGTTCGGGTGTCGGCGGGCAGGGCCGCGTAGTAGCTCCGCACGAACTGCGTGGCGCTCGCGCCGGCCACGGGTCCGGGGTTCGGAGGCGTGGACGGAGGCGTGGACGGAGGCGTGGACGAGGGCGTGGTCGGGGTCGACTCCGAGGTGGTCGAGCCGGAGGCCGAAGGCGAGGGCGTTCGTCCGCCGCTGGCGGAGTGGTGCGCGGTGCCGGCGGTGCGGGGCGGGTCCGCAGCGGTGGACCGGCCGGCCGGGTCGCCCTGGAGCAGCAGGAAGCCGATCACCGCGGCGAGGGCCAGGAGACCGGCCAGTGCAGCCACCACCAGCGCTCCGGGGCCGCGCCGGCGGCGACGCTCGGCCGCAGCAGGCGCAGGCACCTCGCCGGCTCCGCCCCCGTCGGTGCTCGGCGCGGAACCGGGAGTCGACGAAGGTGCAGCCGGTGTGACGGCCGGCACGGCGGTGCGGGGCATTAGGAGCTCGGTGGTGGGGTCGTCGAGCGCCTTGCCGGCGTAGCGCTCCTGCAACCTCTCGAGCACCCCCGCGGCGTGCGCCATGGACCAGCGAGAGCCGGGTTCGGGATCGAGCATCCGCCCGATCGCCTCGGTGAGGAAACCCGCCGCACGCGTCGGGGGCGGGGGCGAGGAGGCGATCGTCGCCAGCAGTGCCAGCGCGTTGGGCTGGGCTTCGTACGGCGGGTGACCCTCCACCGCGGCGTACAGGGTCGCGCCGAGCGCCCAGACGTCGGCGGCCGGGGTCGGCTTCTCACCCCGCGCGAGCTCGGGCGAGAAGTACGTCGGTGTGCCGATGACCAGCCCGCTACGGGTCAGCCGGCCCTGGTCGTGCACCCGCGCGATCCCGAAGTCGCTGATCTTGGCGACACCCTGGTCGGTGACCAGGATGTTGGCCGGCTTGATGTCACGGTGGATGGTGCCCGCAGCATGGACCGCGGCGAGCGCCTCGGCGATCTGTGCGCCGATCGCGACGGTGGCCTCCGGTGACAGCGGACCGTCCTCGGCGATGACCTGGGCGAGGGTGCGGGACGCGACGTACTCCATCACCAGCCAGATGTGGTCGTCCTCCTCCACCACGTCGTAGATGGACACCACGTGCGGGTGGTTGAGGGCCGCGGACGACCGGGCCTCCCGCATGGCGCGGGCGAGGTCCGGCGCGGTCTCACCGGGCAGCGCACCGATCTGCTTGACCGCCACGTCGCGCTCCAGCCGGTCGTCGCGGCAGAGCCAGACCGTGCCCATCCCGCCGCGGCCGATGGGTCGCTCGACGTGGTAGCGACCGGCGATCGTCTCAGGCGCCTTCGTTGCTTCCCCCATCAAGGGGTCGTACCCACCCGGCTGGCACGCACACGTATGCAGCCTCACACCGTCAGGAGAGCCGGCGGCGGATCCACCAGAAGCAGCAGCCGGTGAGCAGGGCCGACGCCCCGACGTACAGGCCGGTCTCAGCCCACTGCAGCGGCCAGAACCGGGACGCCGGCTGGTAGACGACGTGCTGGCGGTAGCCCTCGCTGGTCAGCCGTGCCAGGCAGACATCCAGGTCGTCGCGGGAGACGCTGCCGCGCTGGGCCTGACCCGGCTGTGGCGGGCCAGGGAGACAGGCGGTGAACCAGGAAGGCAGCGTGCTCGGCTCTCCCTGGGCGTTCCAGGTGGTGTCCTGGAGGATCCAGTCGCCGTGGTTGCCCGTGTGCACCGAGATCCGGAGCGGTTGACCCGGATTGGCCTCGATCCCGTCGAACGTCGAGGGGGAGTAGACGATCGAGGCGCTCGTGGGAGGGAGGAGGTGGGGGCGGATCCACAGGGGAACGGCGACCTGTACGCAGACGTAGACGGCCAGCGTCACGGCCATCGCCGGCACCGTCCGGCGGAGCAGGAGACCGACCGTGACGCCGAGGACGAGCGCGAACACGGCGTACCCGACCGGCACCATCCCGCGCATGGCGAACGAGATGGGGGTCAGTCGGGACGGCAGGCTGCCGCGGGTGCTGCTCGTACTTCCGTCGAGCGGCTTCGCCCACCAGGTCACAGCCAGGCTCAACGCCCCGACCGCGACCACCGTCGCGAGCGCACCGACGCCGAGCTTGGTCGCCAGCCACCGGGTCCGGGTGACCGACTGGTTCCAGACGAGGCGATGGGTCCCGGTCTCGAGCTCACGGGCCACGAGCGGGGCTCCCCAGAACGCACCGATCAGCGCTGGTGCCACCGCGACCACCGCAAGGCCGGCGTTGAACAGCAGCCGGTCGTGGGGGGTCAGCAGGTCGTAGACGTTGGTCGTGCGACTGGCGAGGTGGGCGAGCCGCGGCCCGGTCAGCGCCAGCGCCAGCACGGCGGTGAGGACGAGTCCGCAGACGACCAGCACCTGGGTGCGGACCTGGCGCCAGGAGAGCCAGATCATCGCAGCACCTCCAGCGCCGGCTGGGTGCGTCTGCCCGTGTCCTGGTCCTGGAGGTAGGCCAGCACGAGGTCCTCGAGGCCCAGCCCGCTCACCGTCCAGGCCGGGTCGAGCACAGGTGACGGGCTGTGGACCACGAAGGTCGCCTGCTTGTCGGTCTGGCTGGCCGAGACGACCGTCTGCTCGGCAGGCAGGGAAGCCGGGTCGCGGCGTGGCCCCGTGAGCCGGTGATGGGTCGCCAGCAGATCGTCGACGTCACCGGCGACCCGGACCTGGGAGTCGACCAGGACGACGACGTGGTCGCAGACCCGTTCGAGGTCGGAGACGACGTGCGAGGAGAGCAGCACGCTGATCTCGTCCTCGGCGACCGCCTCCATCAACACCTGCAGGAACTCGCGTCGGGCCAGCGGGTCCAGGCTCGCGACCGGCTCGTCGAGGATCAGGAGCTCCGGTCGCTTGGCCAGGCCCAGGGTCAGGGCCAGCTGGGCGCGCTGACCGCCGGAGAGCCGACCGGCCTTCTGTGCCGGGTCG
>JAWWPM010000071.1:0-4890 GCA_033854915.1 Nocardioidaceae bacterium | reverse complement strand
TGCGAACGAATGCATGAGGGCTCCTCATGAACGGTGCGTGTTGGCTAGCACATCGCTCGAGGCGACCTCATGTGACGGTGTATTCACCCGGATGATCGCAAAGTACGCCGGGTGCCGGGTGGGCGTTGGTCTCTGGCACAGGACAGGACCTTTGGCTCCGTATCGGGGACCAAGGCCCTTGAGATCGCCCCGGGTCTGTGCCGCGTGCGGCCTGGTGCTTCTTGCGGATCAGCCCAGCCAGCGCACCGCGAACTCCACAGGGTCGTCCAGCTCCGCCCGCAGCTCCTTGACGGCGAGGTCGCCGAGCTCGTAGGTGCGGGCGTCCCACCACGCGACGAGGCGGATGGTGGCCTCGGTCAGGGCCCCGCCCAGGGCCAGCGCAGCGGGCACGATCGTGAGCCACCACCACAGGATCAGCATGAAGGTGGACGAACGAGGCGGCGATCCCCGTCGGGGTCGAGAGCGACCTCTGCACGTGCAGCTGGGACGAAGCTCTCGTCGGCCCACCAGGAGCGGTAGCGGCTCGAGCCGACCAGCGCCTCGAGGGGACCGGTCTGCGAGGCGTGGGCTTGCAGGGCCCGGTGCTTCTGGCTCAGCCACCGCCCGGAGAGATGCACCTGTGCCGCCAGCTCGGACCTCGGCGTTGACGGTGGCCGACCCGCGAACCACAGCCCGACCTCGTCGTTGAGGTGGCCCCACTCGTCGTGGAACTCCGGTGTGAGCGTGGCGTACCACAGGTCTCCGCGGTGACCGGTCAGTCGCCAGGCCTCGGTGGTCCACGCGGAGATGGTCCGGTGGTCGTCGTGCCCGGTCATCCCCTCCGGCCCGAACGTGACGATCGTGTCGGGTCGCACCTCGTCAAGGATCTCCACGAGGCCCGCGGCGCCGGTCGCGAGCGGAAGGCTCGCCAGCTCACCGTCCCGGTACGGGAGCCACCGGTGCTCGTGGACTCCCACGACCGCCAGGCTGTCGCGGAGCTCCTGCTCGCGGTGCGGCGCTAGGCGCTCCGGTGGCCAGGTCTCGGGGTCGTCGGTCCCGTGCTCACCCCGGGTAGCGGTGACCACGACCACGCGGCCTCCGCCGCGGCGTACGTGCGCCATCAGGCCCGAGGAGAGATAGGCCTCGTCGTCGGGGTGGGCCCAGACGCCGAGCAGGGTCCCGACCGCGTCGGCGGAGACGTCGACGCGGGTCATGTCCGGGCTCCCTTCAGCACCGAGAGCGTACGACGTTGACCGGGACGGCGGCGAGGCCCGGGCCGTGCGTCCAGCGCGATCTCGAAGTCCATGCTGCCGCTGTCCCAGCCGACGCGGGTCACCTCTCCGCCGACCCGGTGCATCAGGCGCGCGGCTGCGTCGTTGTCGTGGGCCATCACCAGCGAGATGCGGGTGATCCCGAGCTCCCGGGCCCGCTCGCTGAGTGCCCGGGCGAGCCGGGTGCCGAGGCCACGTCCCTGCCAGGCGTCCACCACCGCCACCGCCGCCTCGGCGATCCCCGGCTCGTCGGAGTCGCGCACGAAACGGGCGATCCCGATGGCGTGACCGCCTCCGTCGCGCGCCACCAGGGCGACGTGGTCGTGGTCGTCGACGTCGGTGAGCGCCCGCAGGTCGGCCCCGGTCAGTCGTGGCTTGGCGGTCAGGAAGCGCTGCTCGCGTGACCGTGGGCTGAGCTGGTCGAACACCTCGAGGACGGTCACCACGTCGCCCCAGTCGAGAGGCTCGAACCGGGTCGGCGTGGCGGTGCCGCCGCGCTCGTCCAGGTGCTCCAGGCACGCGGTCATGACGTGCACTCGCTGGTGCGTCGCAGCCGGACGCGGACCCAGCGGGGACGTTCGGGCGCGGGTCGCGTAGGACGCGCGACCGCTCGGCGCTCGCGGGCGAGGTCGGTGGCGGCCTGCTGGGCGGCGGCGCGCTCGGCTCGGGCCTTGTTCAGGGCGGCGCGCTGCCGCTCGCTGGACAGGGCGTGGATCAGGTCGGCGGGCATCATGCGGTGAGCTCCTTGCTCGGGTGTGGTGTGCTGCGGGATCCCGGGCGCCGGAGGTCCGACGTGCCGGGCGGGAGGAACGTGGCGGCGACCGCCGCGGCGGCGCTGAAGCCGGCCGCGACGAGCCATACGGCGTGGAACCGGGCCAGCGAGGGTGTCGCGGCCGGGCCGAGGACGCCGACCGACATCGCAACCCCGAGGGCGGCGCCGAGCTGGCGTCCGCTCTGGTTCAGGGCGCTCGCGGCCGCGAGGTCGGCTTGCGGCAGCCCGTGCACCGCCGCCGCGGCCAGCAGCGGGTAGCAAAGGCCCACGCCGACCCCGAGCAGCACCGCGAGGCCGATCCACCGGGCCGCGAAGTGGTCGCCGGCCAGGGTCAGCGCACTCAGGCCGAGCCCGGCGGTCATCAGCCCGGCGCCGATCGCGATCGGGGTGCGGTAGCCCACCAGGTCCGCCAGCCGGCCGACCCGGGTGGTGAGCAGCACGACCACGAGCCCCATCGGGACCACGCCCGCACCGGCCTGCACCAGGTCGAGCCCCCAGCGGTCGACGAAGAAGAGGATGAAGGACAGCACCATCGAGAACAGCGCGGCGGCGTAGAGAACTGTTATCGCCCCGGCCACCGCGACCCGGCGGTGCCGCAGCAGCGCGAGGTCGAGCAGCGGGTCGGCGACGCCCGCCGAACGACGTACGAAGAACAGCGCCAGGGCCACGCCGGCGACCAGGCTGCCGAGGACCCGCGGGCTGGTGACGCCCCAGGCCGAGGCCTCGGAGATCGCGAGGGTGACTGCGGCGGCGGACAGGGTCAGGACCAGGGCGCCGACCGGGTCCGGCAGCCGCCGGCCGGGATGACGCGGGGTCTCGGGGAGCAGCCGCGGTGCGGCCAGCGCGATCGCGGCGACGATCGGCAGGTTGACCAGGAAGGCCCAGCGCCAGTCGCCGAGGGTGGTCAGGTAGCCGCCGACGAAGGGCCCGACGGTCATGCCGAGGGCGGCGGCGCCGGTCCAGCGGGCCACGTAGATCGCTCGCCCCTCCGTGCCGACGGCGGCGAGCAGCAGGCCCAGCGAGGCGGGTGACGCGGCAGCGGCACCGAGGCCCTGCACGGCGCGACCGGTCACCAGCACCGGCAGGCTCGGGGCAACGCCGCAGATGACCGAGCCGAGGGCGAAGACGGCGAGGCCGCCGAGGTAGGTACGCCGTCGCCCGGCCCGGTCGGCGATCCGGCCGGCAGGCACCAGGGTGGCGGCGAAGACGATGGCGTAGGCCGTGATCACCCAGGAGACGGCCGCGCGCCCGTCACCCTGGAAGTCGGCGCCGATGGCCGGCATCAGGGCGTTGGCCACCGAGACGTCCAGGGAGACCAGCAGACCTCCCGCCGCGGTCACCGCGAAGACGCCCCAGCGGGGTGTCGACACGGCTTCCGCGGCGGGAGGTGGCCCCCCGGCCGTCAGCAGGTCGGTCATGCCCGGCTCACCAGGGCGACCAGGCGGGACAGCGATCCGGACCGTCGCGTCGTGGTACGACGTGCGGCCGGCGTGGCGTCCTCGGTCCGGGTCGAGCCGTGGGCTCGCGCCCGGGCCGCGAGCTCGTCCTGGCGCTGGTTGGCCAGCTGCTCCAGGAGCGGGTGAGTCATCACGGGACTTTCCTTTCCTCGTCCGCGGCGCTCTGCCGCGTGCTCCCAGCCTGTGGCGCGCGAGGCGTCCGCACATCGGTGCAGGCCACGGATCCGGGGACTCCGTGGTGCTCTCCGTGGTCAGCACGGATGCGCCGAGGAGGTCCGGGACGCACTGTTCTGGGAGCCGGTCACCCGGTCGGCCACCCGCCGTACCACATGAAGGACGCGAGTCCGGAGGAGCAACCGATGACCCAATCGATGACACTGACCGACACGCCTCGTCTCGACGAGGCGGCCCTCGAGCAGTTCGTGCACCAGACCGTGGGCGACCTCGCGGCCGCCATCTCGGGCCTGATGGTCCACCTGGGGGACCGGCTCGGTCTCTACCGTGCGATGGCCGGCGCGGGCCCCCTGACCGCGTCCGACCTGGCCGCGCGGACCGGCACCCACGAGCGTTACGTCCGGGAGTGGCTGGGCAACCAGGCTGCCGGCGGCTACGTCGCCTACGACCCGGCGGCGGGCACCTACGAGCTCGGCGCCGAGCAGGCCTTCGTCCTCGCCAACGAGGAGAGCCCCGTTTTCCTGGCCGGCGCGTTCGAGACCGTCGCGTCGACCTACACCGACCACGAGGCGTTCGTGAACGCCTTCCGGACCGGCCAGGGCGTCGGCTGGGGCGACCACGACCACCGGCTCTACACCGGCGCACTGCGCCTGTTCCGACCCGGCTACGAGGCCAACCTGGTCGGCTCCTGGCTGCCGGCGCTCGACGGTGTCGTCGAGAAGCTCCGCGACGGCGCCAGCGTCGCCGACGTCGGCTGCGGCCTGGGTGCCTCGACCGTGATCATGGCCCGGGCCTTCGAGCACTCGTCGTTCGTGGGCTTCGACATCCACGAGCCCTCGATCGAGGCCGCCCGCGAGGCCGCGGTGGACGGGGGAGTGGAGCGTCGCGCGCGCTTCGACGTCGCGTCGGCGACCGACTTCCCGGGCACCGGATTCGACCTGGTCACCCTGTTCGACTGCCTGCACGACATGGGCGACCCGGTGGGCGCCGCGCGGCACGTGCGGGAGTCACTCGCCGAGGACGGCACGCTCCTGCTGGTCGAGCCGGCCGCGGGCGCGGCCCTGGAGGACAACCTGAACCCGGTCAGCCGGCTCTACTACGGGCTGTCGACGGTGATCTGCACGCCGTCGTCGCTGGACCAAGAGGTTGGGCTCGGGCTTGGCGCCCAGGCCGGTCCGAAGCGGCTGGAAGAGGTGCTCCACGAGGCCGGCTTCTCGCACGTGCGGGTGGCCACCCA
>JAWWPM010000070.1:0-3599 GCA_033854915.1 Nocardioidaceae bacterium | reverse complement strand
CGCGGCGACGGGCTGGAGAGTGCCGACCTCGTGGTTGGCCGACTGACAGGCGACCACGGTCGCCCGGGTCGCGTCGACCTCGTCGAGGCGCAGCCGGCCCAGGTTGTCCACGGGCAGCGACCGCGTCGGCGCCCCGGCCCAACGCGCCCCCTGCAGGACGGCGGAGTGCTCGACGGCGCTGTGCACGATCGTGTCGCCGTGGCGGCCGCCGCCCCGGTGCAGGCCGAGCAGGCCGCGGTGCACCGCGTCGGTGCCCGAGGTCGTGAACGTCACCTCGTCGGGGCGCACACCCAGCGCCTCCGCGGTGGCGGCCCGGGCGTTGTCGAGCACCAGGCGGGCGCTCCGGCCGGCGTGGTGGAGCCGGCGCGGATCGGCGTACGCCGTCTCGAGGGCGGCCGCGTAGGCGTCCCCGGCCGCGGGGTGCAGTGCCTCGCCGGACGCGGTGTCCAGGAAGACCTGACCGGTGGGCCGCTGGGGACGCTCGGGAGGCGACACGACCCTCAACCTAACCGGCGGTCTCCCGGGGCGACTTGCGGGTGACCCACCCCCGCAGCCGGTTGCTCATTCGGATAGTGTTCCGCCTGTTGGTGAACGCCGAGAGAAAGGCTCGTTCGTGGGTCGGCAAGTCCCTGCTTCCTCGGACGCAACACCTCGTCGTACCCCCCACCAGGGGGCCGGCCGCCTCGGCAACCGCGCCGGGGTCCTCCTGGTGTCGGTGCTCCTGCTGGTGGCCCTCACCGGATGCTCCGGCCAGACGCAGCACGAGTGGTCCAACCTCGCGATGCCCGACCCCGCCACCGCGGAGGGCGAGCACATCTTCATGCTCTGGCGCTGGGCGTGGGTCGCCGCGCTCGCCACCGGTGCCGTCACCTGGGGCCTGATCTTCTACGCGATCTGGCGCTTCCGCCGTCGCAGCGACGACGACGTCCCGGTGCAGACCCGATACAACCTGCCGCTGGAGATCTTCTACACGATCGCGCCGATCGTGATGGTCGTGGTCTTCTTCGTGCACACCGAGCGCACCCAGAACCTCATCCGTGAAGACGTCCCGCCGCCCGACCTCACCATCTACGTCGTGGGCCAGCAGTGGACGTGGACGTTCAACTACCTGCCCGGCGGCAACGTGCCGACGCCCAACAACAAGGTCCTCTACAGCGTGGGCGAGGCGGGCACGCCGCCGACCCTGGTGCTGCCGGTCGACAAGACCGTGGAGTTCAAGCTGCACTCGCCCGACGTGATCCACGACTTCGGTGTCCCCGGCTTCCTGGAGAAGATGGATGTCATCCCGGGCCCGGTCGCCGACGACAACCACTTCTCGGTCACGCCGACGGTCGTCGGTGACTACCGCGGCAAGTGCTACGAGCTGTGCGGCGTCTACCACTCGCGGATGCTGTTCAACGTCCGGATCGTCAGCCAGGACGAGTACACCCGCTACCTCCAGACGCTGCAGACGCAGGGCAATGTCTCCGACCAGCCTCTGCTGGGCGGCATCACCTCGCAGACGCAGGCCGGCCTCGAGACGACCCCGGGAGTAGCCAAATGACGGCCACCACGTCGCCCACCACGATGGCCGGGCCGCGGCGCGAGCTCGGCAAGTCGATCGTCCGGGTGATCACGACCACCGACCACAAGGTGATCGGCAAGCTCTACCTCGCCACGTCGTTCGCCTGGTTCCTGGCTGCCGGCGTCATGGCGCTCCTGATGCGCTCCGAGCTGGCCAACCCCGGCATGCAGTTCGTGAACGACGAGGTCTACAACCAGCTGTTCACGATGCACGGCACGATCATGCTGCTGCTGTTCGCGACCCCGCTGTTCTTCGGCTTCGGCAACGTGATCATGCCGCTGCAGATCGGCTCGCCCGACGTCGCGTTCCCGCGGCTCAACATGTTCAGCTACTGGCTGTTCCTGTTCGGTGGCCTGATCGCGGGCTCGGGCTTCCTGACCCCGTCCGGTGCTGCCGACTTCGGCTGGTTCGCCTACACGCCGCTCTCGGACGCCGTACGTTCGCCCAGCGTCGGTGGTGACCTCTGGATCATGGGCCTGTGGATGGCGGGCCTCGGCACCATCCTCGGCGCGGTCAACTTCATCACCACCATCATCTGCATGCGCGCGCCCGGCATGACGATGTTCCGGATGCCGATCTTCGTCTGGAACACCATGGTCACCAGCCTGCTGGTGCTGGTCGCGTTCCCGGTGCTGGCCGGCGCGCTGCTCTCGTTGGAGGCCGATCGACAACTCGGGGCCCATGTCTTCGACACCAGTCACGGCGGCGCCATCTTGTGGCAGCACCTGTTCTGGTTCTTCGGCCACCCCGAGGTCTACATCATCGCGCTGCCGTTCTTCGGCATCATCTCCGAGATCATCCCGGTCTTCAGCCGCAAGCCGATCTTCGGTTACGTCGGCCTGGTCGGCGCCACGCTCGGCATCGCGATCCTGTCGATCGCCGTATGGGCCCACCACATGTTCGTGACCGGCAAGGTCGACCTGCCGTTCTTCTCCGGTATGACGTTCCTGATCGCGGTTCCAACGGGGGTCAAGTTCTTCAACTGGATCGGCACGATGTGGGGTGGATCCATATCCTTCGACACCCCCATGCTCTGGACGCTCGGGTTCCTCACGACGTTCCTGTTCGGTGGCCTGACCGGCGTCATCCTGGCCAGCCCGCCGCTCGACTTCCACGTCTCCGACTCCTACTTCGTGGTGGCGCACTTCCACTACGTGGTCTTCGGAACCGTGGTGTTCGCCATGTTCGCGGGCTTCTACTTCTGGTGGCCCAAGATGACCGGGCGGATGCTGGACGAACGCCTGGGCAAGGTCCACTTCTGGATGCTCTTCATCGGCTTCCACACGACGTTCCTGGTGCAGCACTGGCTGGGTGTCGAGGGCATGCCCCGGCGCTACGCCGACTACCTGCCGGCGGACGGCTTCACCACGCTCAACCAGGTCTCGACCGCCGGTGCCTTCCTGCTGGCTGCGTCGACGTTCCCGTTCCTCTACAACGTCTGGATCTCCCGCAACGCGCCGCTCGTCGAGGTCGACGACCCGTGGGGCTGGGGCCGTTCGCTGGAGTGGGCGACGAGCTGTCCGCCACCGCGCCACAACTTCGAGAGCATCCCGCGCATCCGCTCCGAGTCGCCGGCCTTCGACCTGCACCACCCGGAGATCGCGGCGCTCGAGATGGAAGACAACCACGCCATGGCGCACGCCGGTGTGGCAGACGCTCCGACCGTGGACGGTCGAGACGACCACCTGCGCGAGCAGATGGACGGCGGTGAGGACGCGTGAAGACCGAGGCCTGGATCTTCGGCATCACCACGGCGTTCTTCGTCGTCGTCAGCCCGGCGTACTGGCTCATCGCCGGTGACTGGACCGGTACCTCCGCGCTGGTCATGACCACCCTGCTGGCCGCCATGATGACCCTCTACCTGGGTTTCCACGCCTCCAAGATGGAGCCGCGTCCCGAAGACCGTCCGGACGCCGAGATCGCCGACGGCGCCGGTGAGCTCGGCTTCTTCCCGCCGTACTCCTGGTGGCCCCTGTGGTGCGGTGCCGCCCTCGCGGTGATCGTGTACGGCACGGCGATGGGCGCCTGGTGGCTG
>JAWWPM010000069.1:0-4170 GCA_033854915.1 Nocardioidaceae bacterium | reverse complement strand
CCACCAACCTCGGCACCAAGGACATCGCCAAGGGCCAGAATCTCGGCTTCGCCCAGGCCGGCGACGTGGCCGGCTCCTACGAGCGGATGAAGAACAAGGTGCAGGAGGAGCTCAAGCAGCACTTCCGGCCGGAGTTCCTCAACCGCGTGGACGAGATCATCGTGTTCCCGCCCCTGTCGCAGGAGCAGATCATCCACATGGTCGACAACATGATCGCGTCGGTCGAGCTGCGCCTGAAGGACCGCGACATGTCCCTCGAGCTCACCCAGCCGGCCAAGAACCTCCTGGCCACGCGCGGCTTCGACCCCGTGCTCGGTGCCCGGCCGCTGCGCCGGACCGTGCAGCGCGAGATCGAGGACGTCCTCGCCGAGAAGATGCTGTACGGCGAGGTCGGCCCCGGCCAGATCGTGCTGGTCGGCGTCGAGGGCGAGGGCCCGACCGCGACGTTCACGTTCGAGGGGCAGAAGGTCGGCGAGCTGCCCGACCTGCCACCGTTCGAGACCGTCTCTGTCGACGCCCCGGTCGAGCCGCCCAAGGGCGAGGCCGGCCGCGGGCAGGGCGAGGACGAGACCCCCGGCCCGACGGACGTGGAGAAGTCGGTCGACTGACGATCGGTCAGCGACAGCCGCGACCCGGTAGCCGCGCCTCGTGCGCGAGTGCCGGGTCGCTGCGTGTCATGCTTCGGCGGGTCCTCGGCCCGGTGACGGCTCGGGCGACGACGTGGTGAGATCGGTGAAGGAGGCGGCGTGATCCTCTCGGTGAGCACGGTGAAGGACACGGTGCCGAACCTCGAGAAGTTCGTGCGTCGCAACCTGGCCGGCGGCATCGACCACCTCCTGGTCTTCCTCGACGACGAGCAGCCCGAGGCTGCCGAGCTCCTCAAGGCGCATCCGCAGGTGACGTGCGTCCAGACCCATCGCCGCTGGTGGCACGGCCAGCGCCCGAGGGGCCTCAACGAGCGGCAGGGGCGCAACGCAGCCCTCAGCGTCCGGATCCTCAGCGAGTTCGACTGGGCGGACTGGGTCTTCCACATCGACGGCGACGAGGTGGTCGACCTCGATCGGGACATCCTCGACGCCGTGCCGGCCGGCGAACGCGTGGTGACGCTCGAGCCGTGGGAGGCCGTCAGCCGACTGCGCTGGGGACACGACCCCACGTGGTTCAAGACATTGCTCGACGACGACCAGCTGGTGCTGCTCTCCATGCTCGGCCTGATCCCGCGACCGAACAACAAGGCCTACTTCCGGGGGCACATCGCCGGCAAGGTGGGCGTGCGCCCGGCCGCCGATCTCCGCATCGCCATCCACGCCGTCGCCGACCAGGACGGCGGACGCGTGGAGCCCCACGAGCGAGCGGTCGGCCGCGTGCTCCACTACGAGTCGCCCGACGGCGAGGAGTTCGCCCGCAAGTGGCAGGCACTGATCCGGTCCGGCCCCGCCCCGAGCCAGAGGTCGGGACGAGCCGCGACCGGTCGGGCGGTGAAGGCACTGCTCGACCTCGGACTCACCCCGGAGGAGGCCGAGCCGTTCCTGCTGCGGATGTTCGAGGTGACCGGTCTCGACGACTTCGAGACGCTGCGCGACCTCCGGCTCCTGCGCGAGGTCGACCCCGACACCTGGGTGCGCACGCCGGAGAGCCTTCCGGAAGGTGCCGCCCAGGCGCTGCGGGCCGCGCTGCGCCAGGAGCGGCGCGAGAAGAGGGTCGGCGACTGGCCGGGCGCCGAGGCGCCTCCCGGACCGGCGCCGGACGAGGGCTGAGGGATCAGTGGGCGGCGTGCAGGTTGAGCACGACCACGCCGAGGACGATCATCCCCAGCGCGGCCAGCTTGACCGCGTCGACGCGCTCACCCAGGACCAGCACGCCGACCAGGGCGATCGACGCCGTACCGAGTCCCGACCACACGGCGTAGGCGACCGACACCGACATCTGCCGGACCACGAGGGCCAGCAGCCAGATCGAGATCGCGTAACCCGCCATCACCGCGACCGACCAGGGCAGGTCGTGGAAGCCACGGGTACGCGGCAGCAAGGTGGTGGCTCCCACCTCGACACCGATGGCGGCCAGCAGTACGACGAACGGGCTGAACATGATTCCTTCACCTTCTCAGATGTAGCGGTTGCTACATCCACTACTGTAGCGAGTGCTACGCCGAGGTTCAAACCGGTATCGATGGGGAGGTGGGAGCGGTGACGCGGCGCGAGGAGCTGGCCGAGGGTGCGACCGACTATGCCCTCGAACACGGCCTGGTCGGGCTGAGCCTGCGGCCGCTGGCAGAGTCGCTCGGCACCAGCGACCGGATGCTGCTCTACCACTTCCGGGACAAGGACGATCTCGTCACCACGATCCTGCGCACCTCCAACGCACGGTCGATGCGCGACATCCGGGCGCTGCCGCCCTCGACCGACGTGCGCACCGCGGTGCTCGACCTGTGGCGCACCGTCAGCCGCGGGGACCAGCAGCGCTGTCAGCGGCTGTACGTCGAGGCAGCCGCGCTCGGGCTCTTCGGCCGCGAGCCCTACGCCACCGAGGTCCGCGAGGCCAACACCAGCTGGATGGCCGCGCTCGCCGACCACCTGGTCGGTGCCGGGATGGCGCGCCGCGACTCGCGCCGGGCCGCCAACCTCCTCGACGCGACGTTCGTCGGCCTGCAGATGGACTTCCCGCTCGAGTCTCCTGCGCGACAGCGCCGCACGGTCGAGGACCTCGCCGACGCCGTGGCCGCCCGCTGGGGTCAGCCCGGCAGCCCGTAGCCGCCGTCGGTCGCGACCAGGAGGCCGTCGCTGACCAGCGACTCGAGGCAGCGGAGCCGCTGTCGTTCGTCGGGCCAGGCCGGCTCCAGGCGCCGCAGCGGGACGACGCCGGGGGCCTCGCGAGCCACCGCCATCAGGCGCCCGCGACACTGACGGTCGGTGCCGGCCCAGGCCTGGCCGCGCCGCGGCGGTCCGTCGTACGCCGGCCGGCCCGCCGCGACCCAGTCGCAGGTGGCACGGATCGGGCAGTCACCGCAACGAGGTGCGGCAGCGCTGCAGACCAGGGCACCCAGCTCCATCACCGCGACCGACCAGGTCGCGGCGGTCGGCTCGTCGTCCGGCAGCAGGTCCTCCACGCGGCGGCGCTCGGCCACCGAGACCGCGGTGGGTGGGAACTCCACGCCCGCCACCGCCCGGGCGAGCACCCGGCGCACGTTGGTGTCCAGCACCGCTCGACGTCGGCCGAACGCGAAGGCCAGGATCGCCGAGGCCGTGTAGTCGCCCACGCCGGGCAGCGCGAGCAGCGCCTCGTAGCTGTCGGGGACCTCGCCGTCGTGACGCTCGCCGATCGCGGTCGCGGCGGCGTGCAGGCGCACCGCGCGACGCGGGTAGCCGAGCCGGCCCCACGCCCGGATCGCCTCGCCGACCGGTTCCGCGGCCAGCGCCACCGGCCCGGGCCAGCGCTCGAGCCAGGCCGCGTGCACAGGCAGGACCCGGCCGACCGGAGTCTGCTGCAGCATGAACTCGCTGACCATCACCGACCAGGCCGACGCGCCGGTACGGCGCCACGGCAGGTCGCGGGCGTGCTCGTCGTACCACTCCAGCAGCGGAGCGTGGAGGTCGGACACCCGGCGATCGTAGGACGTGCGAGCAAAGCTGGCTGCGGTCATCCACTCCGGCTTCCCCGGATCGGTGGTCGGTCGTGGCGTGGCGTGGCAACCGTGTCTTCGTCGGGTGGCTGGTTAGCGTGGCCGGCATGACCGGAACGGCGCGTGGGCGGCTCCCAGCCCGCGTCTACTGGGTGCGTCGGCTGATGGTGCTCGGCATCGCGCTGCTGCTCGTCGTGGGCATCGCCAAGATGCTCGGCGGAAGCAGCGACGCGTCATCGGGTCCCGACCGGGCGACCCAGGTCGCGGACACCTCCTCGCCGGACACCACCGGGCCCTCGACCACCACCGGCCGCGCCGGCCACCATCACCGTGCGCACCTCAAGGTCACGCCGAGCCCGGTGGCGATGCCCTCGGGGCCGTGCGCCGACAACGACGTGGCGATCACCCCGTCGGTGCCGCATCCGATCGCCGGGAGCGACATCGACCTGGTGCTCGACATCTCGACGATCACCTCGCCCGCCTGCGACTGGACGCTCTCCGGCCGGACCCTGGCCCTGAAGATCACCTCGGGACCCGACCTGATCTGGACC